>JAJFVF010000010.1 GCA_021371935.1 bacterium | reverse complement strand
GTCATACAAGGTAGAGGAAACCATCTCGCTAACGTGCTCAAGGCACTCGAATCTGCTCGTCTACTCTACCAGGTGGATCATAGCGTCCTATTATCCACCATTATCTGACAGGCAAGGCAATAATACAAGAAATCTGCTTTTTAAGCGTGGCAAACAGCAGATTCCTCGTCGTTCCTCCTCGGAATGACGGTTCACGATAGGTTGTACTCATAAAGAGTGAGCAGTTACGATATTGCGAACGTAAAGGCTTTCATGATATAATTTGTAGTCGGTTCAAGACGTTGCCCCCTTAGCTCAGGGGATAGAGCAACTGCCTTCTAAGCAGTGGGTCGGGTGTTCGATTCACCCAGGGGGCGCCATATGGCGGGTGTAGCTCAGTCGGTTAGAGCGCCAGGTTGTGGCCCTGGAGGCCGTGGGTTCGAGTCCCATTACTCGCCCCAATTAGTAGAGATGCCGGTTGTCTTTTGATGACCGGCATTTTTTATATCTTAAGTGCAATCACAGTCACTATGATATACAGCAGAAGATTGACAAGCAGTGGCTTATCTTCAAGCAGCACCTGTTCAGGCGCGCTTCCCGCATTCTTTGTGTGGATTAGGAACAGATAGCGAAACAAACCGTAGATCACAAATGGGACCGTAGCCATCATAGCCGGGTGCTGTTGGCCGGAATAGTAGTTGGGCGTGAACGTATAGAGGAAATATGCCATCAGCGATGCCGAAGCAGAGATTGTCAGCATCTGATCGAGCATCAATGTCGAGTACAGGCCAAGTGTCGGCCTGTAATCAACTCCTCCATTTTCCAGGGTCGCTATCTCGCCTCTACGCTTTGCAAGCCCCAAAAACAGCGCCAGGAGAGTCGTGCAGACCAGCAGCCATGGAGAAATCGCAACATGGATCACCACAGCTCCAGCTACAGCGCGAATCACGAACCCGCCAGCTATAGCAAGCAGGTCCACTATGACCACATGCTTGAGATATAGAGAGTAGGCTGTGGTCAGTATAAAATAGGCCGTAATCATCAAACCGAACGAGGTCGCCAGCGCATATGAGGCGGCAAGCCCTCCAATAAGCAACAGCACACAGAACACAACCGCTGCGCCTATGGATATCTGTCCGGCTGCAATAGGTCGATGACATTTGCGAGGGTGTTTGCGGTCACAAGAAACGTCGCAGGCATCATTGAGAATATATCCCGCACCCGATACGGCACAAAACAGCCCAAACGCCGCCGCTGCTCTGAGCAGCATTATCGAGGAATGCCCCTGTTCGATGGTGAAGAGATATCCGGCGAATACAAGCAGGTTTTTTGTCCACTGTTTTGGACGAAGAGATACCGCAAGACCCGCAATTGTTCTAAGCAAATTGCCTCCAACCAGGCTAGTCGCCGATTACGGAAATGACCTCCGACGTCTGCGCCTGCTTCTTTAGCCCGTCCACATCACTGACTGTGAGAGTGACCGTAAAGTCACCGCCGCGTGTGAAGACATAGTGCGCAACCTTGCCCGTCTGTTCTTCCTGGATGCCGTTGCTGCTGTCGAAGTCCCAGGAATACTTAAGCGTGCTGACGCCACCCTCGGCCTCGGCTGTCAAAAATACATGGTCGTAAACGGCAACCGTCTGGGTTCCTATCGGATCAACAGTTATTGGTGTGTTATCTGTGACCAGTTTGATCTCGCCAAGATTGAAAGTACTCGGTATATCAGAGAATATGAGCAGTCTCTTGAGATTAAAACCGCCCGCCTTGAATTTTGCCAAAGGAACGGCGATTCGGACCCACTGATCATCGGTGTCCAAAGCGCCTGTCGGCTCTTCAACCGATATATTTGTATCGTTATCGGATGTGAAGACAAACCTTATCTTGCACACTTTCGGTACGGTATATGGCTCGACATCAAAAGAGTAGCCGGTGCCTGCCGCGGGATCCACTGTCCTGACATCACTAAAGTAAAATGCAAAAACTAGATATCGTGTCCCCTCTGGTGTGCCGGAATACAGCGTCACCGGTTTTGTGAAATCCAACCTGCCGCCTGCATAAAAGCCCTGAGTGCTGATCTCGATAGAGTCACTGCCCGTCAGAATCACATTTTTAGACTCGACAGCCCTGCCGCTTCCCCACGAACCAACCGTTATTCCTTCTTGGCTAAGAGGCGTCCCTCTATATATATAGGCTTCATCTTTTGTCTGGGCATACGCGCCAACAGCCATAACGGCAACCACAACCATTATAGTCAAACGAAAAAATCGCATTACTTCATTTCCTCCAGCCTTAATTCTACCGGGAGCCGACTGCAGTGTCAATTTTGAATTTAGAATTGCTCAGTTGAGCATACGCTTACTCGGCTGATGCTGGTAGCGCGGGATGTGACAGGGTCGACATCAATCAGGACACCTTGAAGTGATGGCTCGCCCTCGGCAGGTTTGACTTTGCCGGGCATCTGTGTAATGAACCTTCTGATAGCCTCTTGAGGATCCAGACCCAGCACAGAATCGACTGCACCCGTCATACCGGCGTCGGTGATATATGCACTCCCGCACGGCAGCACCCTTTCATCTGACGTCTGTACGTGCGTGTGTGTTCCGACAACGGAGCTGACTCTGCCGTCGAGATAATATCCGAGCGCGATTTTCTCCGAGGTTGCTTCCGCATGCATATCCACAAACACCATACCGGCATTATCGCCAAGCTCTGTCAGGATCGTATCCGCCGTGCGGAAGGGACAGTCGAGTGGAGACATAAACGTCCTGCCCATCATATTGATTACGCTGATGGTCCGCCCATTTTGCGCCTTGAAAGTGCCGTAACCCCGACCTGGAGTGCCGGGACCGTAGTTCGCGGGGCGCAATATGCGCGCTTCCTGGTCGATGAAGTCCCAACTGTCGCGTTTTGCCCAGGTGTGGTTGCCCAGCGTGATTACATCCGCGCCTGCATCAAAGATAGACTTCGCAATGGTTTTGGTAATCCCAAACCCGCCTGCTGCGTTCTCGCCGTTTGCAATCACAAAGCTCACATCAAGACGCGAGCGCAAGGCCGGAAGCATATCGCTTATGGCTTTGCGCCCTGGGTTTCCGACTATGTCACTTACAAAGAGCAGTTTCAACTATCTATCACCAACATTTATATGTGCGGCGGGGGAAGGATTCCCCCGCCGATCAGTTATTCACTATTTCCTGTTGCCTGTTGCCTGTTACCTATTACCTACTTCGCATATTCCACGGCGCGAGTCTCGCGGATCACCGTGACCTTTATCTGTCCCGGATACTCCATCTCCTCTTCTATGCGCCGAGCGGTATCGTAGGCGAGTTTCACAGCCGAATCATCATCGACCTCGGTGGGTTTGACCATGACACGTATCTCACGGCCAGCCTGGACGGCATACGTTTTTTCCACTCCGTCGAACGAATCGGCAATGGTCTCGAGTTTCTGGAGGCGCTTGACATAGGTCTCCAAAGTCTCTCGGCGAGCGCCTGGTCTTGCGGCAGATATCGCGTCCGCCACCAGAACCAGCACTGCCTCCACCGAATGAGGCTCGATGTCGTTGTGATGCGCGCCAACCGCATGACAGACCTCTGACGGCTCGCCGTAGCGCTTGAGCAGGTCCATCGAGATGATTGCATGAGAGCCCTCCACCTCGAAGTCCACAGCCTTGCCAATGTCATGCAAAAGCCCTGCGCGCTTTGCCAGCGGCACGTTTACCTGCAGTTCCGACGCAATTGCTCCGGCCAGGTGTGAGACTTCCACACTGTGCTGGAGTACGTTCTGACCATAGCTCGTTCTAAACCGCAGTCGACCCAGCAGCTTGACCAACTCGGGATCGAGACCCGTTACACCTGTCTCAAAGACTGCCTGATCGGCGGCCTCTTTCATCTTTGTCTCAGCTTCGATCTGAGCCTTGTTGATCATCTCCTCGATGCGTCCGGGGTGAATCCGTCCGTCGAGGATCAGATTTGACAGCGCCACACGCGCGACTTCCCGCCGCACAGGGTCGAAGCCCGATATGACCACTGCCTCGGGTGTGTCGTCGATGATGAGGTCGACGCCGGTCAGTGTCTCGAATGCGCGAATATTGCGGCCTTCACGGCCAATTATTCTGCCTTTCATGTCATCGCTGGGCAGAGGAACCACCGAGACGGTCGTCTCCGTGGCCTGGTCTACAGCACACCGCTGCACCGCCAGCGTGATAATATCTCTCGCTTTGCGGTCGGCCTCTTCTCTAGCCTGTTCTTCGGCTTGTCTGATAATGCGCGCAGTCTCGCGCTCCATCTCTCGATCAATTTGCCGCATCAGCAGCTCTTTGGCTTCATCGGCAGACATTCTGGAGATTTTCTCCAACTCGCCCCTCTGCTGCGCAACCAAGACCTCGCCCTCTTCAAATTTGGCTTGAGCCTCGGTTTCTTTCTGCTGAATCATTCTTTCTTTCTGATCGAGGTTTTCAAGCCTGCGATCCAGTGTCTCTTCTTTCTGCGTCAGCCTTCGCTCTAACCTCTGAATTTCAGCCCGTTTGTCCTTATTCTCCTTTTCGATCTCAGCGCGTACCTTGAACGCCTCTTCTTTGGCCTCAAGGAGAATCTCTTTCCGTTTGGCTTCGATTTCCTTTTTTAAATCTTCTTCTCGTCCCGCAAGTTCCGTTCGCTCGGACTTTACGTTAATTTGAAGTTGACGTATATACCCGAAATAGGCTATACAAAACGCCGCGGCGCCAATTATAAGTCCACCGACTACCGCGATTACCCAGTTTGTCATAACGACCTCACCTCCTGAATTGATTGGATGTGAGGTTGAGCGAATTATTATCTGACCAGTAATAACTCCCCGTATGGGGAAGGATAATATCCTCGACTCTTCCTCGTACTACTCGTGTAAAAGTTCTTCAAACACTCTGTTTATTACTTCCCAACCGAACCCTCTTCTTGCCAGAAAAGAGCCCAGCCTCTTCTTTGAATCAAGATCAAAACCGTCGGACTTGCCGATCTTCTTTCTGGCAACTGAAAGCGCCAGATCGAACTCGGCATCTTCGTCCATACTTTCGAGCGCTCCCTCTACGGTGGGTGCGTCGACGCCCTTCGACCGCAGTTCCCAAGAAAGTCTGGCTCTGCCCATCGGCTTTGCAGCCATCCGCGAATTAACCCAGCCTCGGCTGAATTTTCCATCGTCCAATAGACCGCAGTCGGACAGATGCTTTATTACTTCTTCTACGATATCTTCGGGAAAATCACTCCCGATAAGACGTTTTCTTATCTCGGATACCGATCTGTCCCGATATCCCAGAAGCCTCAGTGCACTCTCACGGGCTTTTCTCTTTTCTTCAGCATTGAGGATTTCGACGAGCCTGTCCTCATCAAACGACTGGCCGACCCCCAGGCCGAGCGCGACTATGATATCTTCATGAGTGCCGACGAGAAACTCACCGTCCACAAATATCGATCTTCTGTAACCGCGCCTCTTCTGCGGCTCTATTGCCGTGATTTTGCCCATTCTTTTGTTATGAGTTCCAAGTTATGTGTTGTGAGTTACTTTCTACTCGGCTGCCGCTGTCTCCGTCTTCTCAGGCACGGCTTCTTCCTCTTCATTTGCTTTGCGTATCTGAGACTCAAGATCGGCCATAAGCTCTGGATTGTCCTCAAGATATGCCTTTGCGTTCTCTCTGCCCTGACCGAGGCGTGTCTCGCCGCAAGTAAACCACGTTCCGGTCTTGGTCACAAAGCCCATATCCGTTGCCAGATCGAGTACACTGCCGCTCTTGGAAATCCCCTTGCCGAACATGATGTCGAACTCAGCATCCTTGAACGGCGGTCCCACTTTGTTCTTGGCTACTTTGACCTTCACGCGTGTGCCAACAGCCTCGCCGCTTACCTTAAGCGTCTCTATCCTTCTGACTTCCAGCCTGACACTGGACCAGAATTTGAGCGCGCGACCTCCTGGTGTGGTCTCCGGATTGCCGAACATGATCCCGATCTTCTCACGGATCTGGTTGATGAAGATCGCAGCAGTGTTGGACTTGGATACCGACCCGCCGATCTTCCTCAAGGCCTGAGACATCAGCCTTGCCTGCAAGCCCATATGCGAATCGCCCATATCACCCTCGATCTCGGACTTTGGAACAAGAGCCGCAACTGAGTCGAGCACAACTATATCAACAGCCCCACTTCTGATAAGCGCATCCATGATCTCCAGAGCCTCTTCACCAGTCGAGGGCTGCGAGACCAGCAGCGCATCCACATCCACACCGAGTTGGCGCGCATAATCGGCGTCAACCGAGTGTTCAGCGTCCACAAATGCGGCGGTGCCTCCGGCTTTCTGAGCCTCGGCTATCACATGATAGGCCAGAGTCGTCTTGCCTGAGGATTCCTGACCGTATATCTCGGTGATCCTTCCGCGCGGAACACCGCCAACTCCCAGCGCCATATCCAGCGTGATTGCGCCGGTGGGAATAACACTTACATCAAAGCGGGGCTTCTCACCCAGACGGATGATGGAACCACGTCCGAACTGCTTCTCGATCTGCGCCATGGCCATGTCAAGCGCTTTTGATTTGTCCATAAGTAAGTCCCTTCCTTGACCGGCAAGCCGGAATAAGATTCCATCACGAAAGCACGAAAGGAAGGAAACACGAAAGAGATATTTCATGCTTTCGTATTTTCGTGATTAAAATTCAATAATACTAATAGGCGTATAGGCCGGGCCCTCGCGCCCGAGTTCGCTGCTCATTACAGCCACGCCTGACACCCGCTGCAAGCCCAGATTGTCGGCATCTACATTACCAATTCCTTCGGCAAGCGTCCGTAAATACCTGCTTGTCTTGACCCTGCCGATTGTTATATGTGCCTTGAACGGTTTGTCCTCTTTTTCAAAACCCAACTCGGCGAGCTTACCGTCTATAGACTGCGCCAAGTCAGACAGCCTTTCACGACCACCTCTGCTACCTACCCAGACTACTCTTGCCCTGGCGGGATTCGGAAATGCCCCCACCCCCGATATGGCCAGGTCAAATGGTGAAAAGCCACGCGCACCGTCCTCGACCGCCGATATGACATCCGGTATTACGGACTCATCTACATTGCCTAGGAACTTCAGCGTGATGTGGAAGTTTTCGGGCGCAACCCATTTCACGTCCGGGGCAAGCTGCTTGAGTCGACTTTGCACCTCGGCGACAGCGCGCCTGATGTCATCGTCTATCAAGACTGCTACGAATGTGCGGATAACCTTCATGGTCCCTTTGTTCGGAAAATTCCCGGGAATACCCCTCACCACATAGAATCAGGAAGAATTCCCTGCTAAGAACAGTCTCAGCATGTTTAATCCAAACTGGGACGCGCTCAGCTTTATATTGATCCGGCTGCCGACGAACTGATATCGTTCGGCAACAGTTCCCATGTCACTTGCAAGGGCCATATACACCAGACCCACCGGTTTTTCGGGCGATCCTCCGCTCGGACCGGCTATTCCGGTGATGGAAAGGGCAACATCCGTTCCAGAACGCTGCCGCACGCCCTCCGCCATCGCGCGGGCAACCTGCTCGCTGACGGCTCCGTAATTAATCAACAACTGCTCGTCGACACCCAAAAAGTCAATCTTTGCCTGGTTGGCATAGCTCACCACACCAGCCATAAACGTCGCCGAGCTTCCAGGTATATCCGTTATTCTATTCGCAACAAGCCCGCCCGTGCAGCTCTCGGCCAAAGAAAGCGTCATGCCGCGCCGCACCAGCGTATCCACAACCACCTGTTCCAGAGTCTGATCATCCCTGCCGAACACGCATACCCCAAGCACGTCCGTTATTTTGCGGTCCATCCCGTCTATCAGAGCATCCGCCTCGGCCGTATTCGCCGCGCCGGCAGTTACTCTCAAATGGACCTCACCCGGACTTGCATAAGGAGCCACGGTAGGGTTCGAGCTTTTCAACAAGTGCTTAACTTTATCTTCAACACTTGACTCGCCAAGACCTGCAACACGTAAGATTCTTGATCTAATTATACCAGATTGATTCCCAAAGCGCTCGCGAAGATATGGGATCGCGCGCTCATTGACCATCGGGATAAATTCTCTCGGAGGACCGGGCAACACTATAACAACCTTGCCGTCTTCGGTCTCGAATATCGCGCCGGGAGCTGTCCCAACAGGGTTGGGCATGATCCTGCCGCGAATCGGACCCATCGCCTGCTTCAGGTTGGAGGCAGGCATCTCGATCCCGCGAGTGGCAAAAAACTCGCGAATACTGCGCTCGGACTCTGCGTCGATGACCATCCGGTCACCTACTACTTTCGCCACTGTCTCTTTGGTGATATCATCCTGAGTGGGACCCAGCCCGCCAATCGTGAAGACGATATCAGAACGGGAAAGCGCCTGTTCGAGCGCTTCGATCAATCTGGATTCATTATCACCGACGGTTGACCTGTGGTGCAGAGTTATCCCCAACTCGGGCAGGAGTTTGGACAAATAAGGGGCATTGGTATCGACAATCTGCCCGAGCAATAATTCCGTGCCAACCGACACAATCTCCGCGCGCACCGGCATCCTCCATTAATTCCGATTAAATTATAACCCATACTCTAACAGGGTAGCAAGCTGAATGTCGGACGTCGGAAGCTGGAAATAAGAAATGTTGGTCGGGAGTATTCATGCCGCCGATTATCATTTGTATGGGCTTGCTTTTGTCTTTTGTTTCGGATCAACATAAGCCGGGGTTCGGAGATGATATTCACCGGGAATATCGCCAAAGCTCGTGATGGTTATGCGCATTCGAGTCCTCCGTCAACAAGTCATCAATCGACATAACGCTCGAATGCGCAGTTTTTACAAGCTGTTTAATCTGTAAGAGGTGTAAAAAGCACTTCACCACTGCCGCAGGTGTCTATCGTATACGGCTCAGAGACAGCAGGAACCAGACATGTGAACGAATGCTTGAGAGTGATATTCCAGTTGTCATTCGGACCGGTGAGTTTGCAGTCTCCCATAGTAGCTGTGACTAGATGCATGTGCTTCGATGATTTGACCATGACTTTATCGCCTGCGGCCCTCACGACACAGAAGGTCGGGAATTCGGTCAGTGTCTCGACTTTTATGGCTCCGTCTATCTCAATCCCGGCGTCAAGAACTGGATAATCGGGACGAGGGGTTGTAATAGCTTTGCAGCCGTCGGCCAGGTGCAGTGCACGGCCCCGATTGTAATCGAACAGTCTATATGTTACCTGAGTCTGTTCGCTCACTTCAAAAGCGACGATGCCGGGTCCGACTGCATGTATCGTGCCTGTGGGGACATTGAAGTGCATGCCGGGTTTGATATTGTCTGCTCGATAGAGCATAGATAGCACTTCTTTCTCGCTCGGATTGTCGGAATGAATGAGGTCGCAGAAAGCATTCTTGTCCACACCCTCTTTGAACCCGCAGAATAGATATGCGTCCGGCTCGGCATAAAGGATATACCACATCTCGTCCTTGTGTACATTCTCTGAAACTGGATGCGCCTGGACCGACAGCTTCTCCGCCGAATCAAGCAGTTTTACGACGACAGGCACGTTTACGATCATATCGAGCGGGGTACCTGAAAGAGGACCGTTTGTGATCTTGGTGACAGTCGCCAGGTCGGCATTGCCGGGGTCGCGCGGCCAGGTGCTTACGTCCCATGACTCGCCTATGGGTTGATCGGACTGGACGGATGCGCGCTCATATAACTTGCACACACGCCCGCCGCCCCACGGTCTGGGAACGGATATAGGCTCAAGAAGTAGTGGATAATCGAATTTACTCAATAGAATGCACCTCCGTGCAGAAAGTCAGTGTTTACTTAAATTGGTTTCGGCAAAGTTCAACCATCATCCTGCCGATAATTATCATGTTGGCGGAACAAGCCCAACTACTTTGCCGTATATAATATGGAATATAGATTACAGGCGCCGAAGCTCTTGGCCCGCATTATTCACGAAGATCGTGAATAATGCTCTCGGGGCCCCTGATTATGCGGAAAGCGCATAATCAGGGTTAGTAAGAGCGCGGGGAAACCGATCATTGGGGCTAATTCCAGGTCACTGGAAGGGGTACTTCCTACCCCAGCCCGTCAGCTAACTCCGTAGGCGCGGCAGGAAGGAAAAATATGCCTACAGCACGTATTACAGGTCACCAGATTCACTACAGCGTCTCGGATGGTTACGCAATAGTCCGACCCGAAGGAGCATGCGATGAGGGAACAACCCAAGCGCTTGCGCATTTCGTTAACTCACCGATGATCGAGTCCAGAAACCTCATTCTCGACCTCAGCCGGTCTAAATACGTCGAGACTCCCGGCTACAGGTGGATCGTCAGGCAGTTCAGGCATGCAGAATCGGCGGGAAAATCCCTGGTGGTTGTGGGTCTGCCGCCGTCCGTGGAGCGTGCGTTCAATCTGCTCAAGCTGGATAAGATTGTCCCGACAGTCCACACAGTCCCGGAAGCGCTCGATCTGCTCGGCAAGCCAAAAGAGATGGCTCTGAGCGCATAATCTGCAAATATTCTGGGTCAGGATTTGGAAATCCTGACCCAGAATGGAACAAAAAAGGCAGAGCAATTATACAGCCGCTCTGCCTTGATATTCAAATTTGCAACTCCCCCTGCTGGACGATTTTGAACTTTTCTGGCTCAGGCGGCGTAGACCGAGGTGTTTTCCTGATTTTGGCATCCAATGATCTCGCTCAGCGAAAACGACTTATGCATCGGAAGTATTGAGCCTTCCTGGCAGAAGTCTGTTTGTGAAAACTCTTTCACTTCTTTTTCCAATAATATTAAAGACAAGAAGACCCATGGTCTGTTCTGTATGCCAAGTCCCGTTACGCAAAACCTGCAGTGACCATTTGTATGGCTTGCCATTCGTACACTTTTGCAAGATACGCATGTCTGGACTCAGCAAATCTCTCGTCAGGCCTAATGCATCGTTCACCGTATCCTCCGGCGACTCCACCTGGTCGAAATGGAAGTGCGGCCCATCAGCGCTGACGATAATCTCGTTGCTAAAAACCTCCACCGTAATATCGAACCCATCATCAGACCTCTTAGGAAAATGCAGTGATTTCCATCTTCGTCGACCGACCATTCATGCACAACATCCGTGAAATGAGACAATATATCCGTTGCCATCCGCACGAATTCACTACAGAGGATAGGATATTGGTCTTCCTTTGTATTCATACTAACCTCGCTCATTGTTGTTCTGCAGAACAGTCTGTTAAGGCCTTTGACATTGCTAAGCAGACCTAGATATAGAAGCCGTCTCCCATTAACTTTTGAGACGGCCTCATAGCTTTCTGCCTGGTCATTTACTAAATTTTTCTACCAGAGCTTTTATCCGTTTCTCGCGCGTAGGCTGCATTTTGGCAGAGTTGATTTTGTTTATTTCTTCTCTGCGAATATAGTATGGAAGCGCCGCAAATTTTTTGACAGCAGTTTCGCTTGCTGCAAGCGCATCTGCAACATCATCGGATAACTCCAGTTCGCGCGGCTGATCGTCAATTTCCAATAATACGTGCACAGTATCTCCGATTTTTTTGCCGCAGTGTTCGCGCATCGCTTTGTTGTAGACAAGGTAATGCACATTGCTGCTGGGAAGCAGCGTTGCGCGAAACTCAGCGCCGTCGACTGTAGCAAGCACATTGATACGACCCCTGGTGCCGGTGGTGTCCGTGAAAGATGTTGGTATATAAAACACCGGCCAGGCCATTTTGCCCGGCAGTCTGACTATTGTTGTCTCAAACTCATGCAAAACTTTTCTCATTCAACGCCAATAATTTCTGATGCTTGCTTCCCATACACAGGTCGCACACTTCAGGATTAGTGAATCCTGACCCAGAACGTTTTTGAACTTACTCCTCAGGCTGGACGACTTTAGAACTTTTCTCGCAGAAGCAGTGTAGCGAAAAAGGGCTTCCCGAATCAAGTAAACACCCAGCAGCAGTAGTCTCCTCGCTAAGCAATTTATGCTAAGTAAATTGCACGTCTCGGTCTGAATATCGTATATCTAGAATACGCGCCTTTATACAAGTTTATGGCCGTGTTTTACTTAGCTGATGATCTCCGTCCGCTTCGCAATGGCATCCCTAATGTCACTCATAAGGTGTCGGTCTCTTTCGAGATTGAAGTCAACGCGTGCATCATTCCGCAGACCATAGATGAATGGCAAGTGTCTGCGATCTTCAGGGGCCTCGTGATCATAGCGCGGATGAATGTGTACATGGAGAGCGCGATCTAGGTTGCCGAGTATGGAATAGTTGATAAGTGAAGCGTCCAAGGTCTCCATTAGAGCGTCGCCCACAATCGACATGTCGAGTAGGAATTGTGTACGTGCTTCAAACGATAGATCGTTGAGATTATCGCAGATCGGATCCGCGAGCAGCAGCGTATATCCCCGCAGTCTTTGATCGTCGCCGAGCACAACCCAGCCAGACCGCATACGACAGATGACTGTGGGATTCTCGCCTGCCCGCGCGAGCGCCACGCGTTCGTGGATCAGTGTAGGATATTTCTTCTCAGGCATGCTTTCGTTGTTTCAGGAATCTCTTTTCCCGAAATCCCTCCAATCATTCCGACGCACAAAAGGCAGAGCTCTGCCTTAATCTTCAAATTTGCTGGCTCCCCTGGCTGGACGATTCTGGAACTTTTCTGGCAAGTCATTAGCTTTGAAAGCGGCGAATGGGAATTATATACTCGGGGTATGCAGCCTCAAGTACGTCCCTTGCTTCCTGACACAAGTGGCATTTGTCTGCGTAATCGGTTTTGATGGTATAGCCCAGCCTTGATGCTTCTTCTGCCAATCCGAATGGACCGCTTTTGATCAATGTCGAAAAGACGGGGTGTTGATGGGCGTCGAACGATCTGATAACATCCAGCACAGGGGTATGCTTGATATTTCCGATAGCGACATTGCAGCCTTTGCTGAGATATCCCTCAGAGTCGAGTATAAGCAATTCGAGTGATGAAAACGAGCCGTTATTCCACCAGGGAGCCGTATCACAGATATCTTTTGGCACTCCTCGACCGACCGCCACACTGTCAGCCAGTGTGTAAGCAGCTTGGCCGGTAAAAAAAATATTGCCGCGGTATATTTCTCGAGGCAGATGTCCCAATCTGCGTGACAACTCCGCTAGAAGCTGGTCTGTGCGCAAATCGGCAACATTGGAACTGCCTGGCCCAGCCATGTATGCAACTTCCAGATTGTAAAATCCATCAAACTCTTCTGAGACACGGATGGCACGTTCGACGTTATCCAGCGGAACAAACGGCTCATGGAATGAGTCCAGACTGAACATTACGGCACAGTCTTGAGAATAAAGCTTGTCAAGAAACGAGTATGCTGCCTCTTCACTTGTAGCCCATGAAGCGTTTGTTTCAACACGCGCACATATACCGCGCTTTCGAACTTCAGACACCAGCGTATGAGTCATCTCGGCAACCAAACCGGGTTCTCCACCGAGGAGCACAACCAACTCCAGATTGTTATGCTTCTGCAATGTGTCGATACACTGCATCACAAGGTCGAAATCTACAATACTATGCGGACTTTGGTCACATGCGAACCTGCAGTGGCGACATTTCGCGGTGCATTGGTAGGTCATATTGATCTTTAATACAGACATTTTTACCTCTGCCGATGATCAACTTTCTTCTTGCATTCTTATTTCAAGATGCAAAAAAGAGCAGAGCAATTATATAACTGCTCTGCCTCAATATTCAAATTTGCCGGCTTTCCACCTATATAATGCCGTTCTTCTCCACGCCCTCGAAAAGCACCGTGCTCATATATCGCTCAGCAGCGTCCGGCAGGATTACGACTATATTCTTGCCCTCGAACTCGTCCATGCGCGCAACCCGATCCGCCACAGCCATAGCTGCTCCACATGATATGCCGACCAGAATGCCCTCTTCACGCGGGAGCCTACGCGCATACTCGATTGCTTCGTCACTGGCGACAGTCTCCACTCTGTCTATCAGCGAAAGGTCCAAAACCTCAGGCACAAAACCAGCCCCTATCCCTTGAATCTTATGCGTACCCGGTTTTATCGGCTGGTCCATAATCGTCTGAGTAAGCACAGGTGACTCTGCAGGTTCTACAGCGATAGATGTGATTTGCTTTCCTTTGACACACTTGAAGAACCGCGAGATGCCCGTTATCGTGCCGCCAGTCCCTACTCCAGCCACCAGCACATCCACGTTGCCGTCTGTATCGTCCCAAATTTCAGGACCGGTGGTCTCTTCATGAATCTGGGGGTTTGCTGGGTTCTTGAACTGCTGGGGCATAAAGAATTTGTCCGGGTCGGATTCGACCATCTGTTCAGCACGATCTATCGAGCCTTTCATCCCCAGTGCGCCATCCGTGAGTTCGATCTTTGCCCCTAAGGCCATCAACACTTTGCGCCGCTCGATGCTCATAGTCTCAGGCATGGTAAGGATTACCGGATAACCCCTGGCCGCGCCGACGAATGCAAGCGCAATGCCCGTATTGCCGCTGGTTGGCTCCACGATCACCTTGCCATGCTTGAGCGAGCCGTCCATCTCAGCCGTCCATATCATCGACGCCCCGACTCTGCACTTTACCGAATATGCCGGGTTCCTACCCTCTATCTTCGCCAGAACAGTCGCCTTTGCACCCTTCGTGATCCGGTTGATCCTGACCAGGGGCGTTCGACCGATGCTGTATGAATTGTCCTCAAACCAGTTTGCCATATAATTTCCCCTATCTTGACAATGTGATACCCCAAATTGACAAAGCCGGAATCTATCGTATAATGTCAATATATCCGCAGCGGGAGGACCGTGTATGTTTCGTGACCTCAAAAACGACGATGCTGTCGTGTTGATAGTTCAGGTGCTGGCCATAATCCTTGTTTTCGCTGTTCCAACAACCGTGCTCGCACTTGCGCTGCCGGACCATTCATCGAAGATTGTGCTCTGCGGCATCTATCTGCTATTCGCAACCGTCGCACTCTTTGCAGGAGCCGGCTGGCGAGAGCCTAATTATTCCGTTCGAGCCAAGATATATACCCTGCTCGTACTTGCCGCCACTATTTTTTACGTGCCCACATCACGACTGATTACTGATTTCGATTGGGATTTCATAGACTTCATCAATTCCGTCGGAATACGTAGCGCATATCTGCTCTCACCGTTTCTGGTAGGTCTCATACTTTCATATGTAATGAGGAAATACACCTCCGGCAAGTAACTGCCTGCTCTATTTCCAGAAAATCATCTCCGGCGGGTTTTTCTCCATCTCGAAAAACTCAATCGCGGGATAACCCAGAATTATTGGTGCGACAACCGTATAATCCGCCGGAATACCCAGTGCGGCCTTTGTGTCGGGACTGCTCAGATACATTGCAAGGAAGCCTATCCAGCAGCTTCCAAGTCCCATTCCTCGCGCCATAAGCATCATGTTCTCTGCGGCAAGGGTGCAATCGACTTCTGGCACCGGGCTGACGTTGGGCTTTGCGCAGACTATTACCAGCGCAGGAGCATTGTAGAACACATTGTAGTCCGGGCTCTGCATAGCCTCGCGATATCTTTCGAGCGCTGGCATCCGGTCGAGAACGCTCAGCAGATGTGCTTTAGTTTTCTCCGACAGATCGTCAAGCAGAGCTTTGTCCTGGATGACAGCAAATGCACACGGCTGAGTGTTCATTGCGCTTGGAGCCTGGATCGCTGCATCTATCAACTGCTCAATAGTTGCACGGTCCACCGGTTTGTCCTGATATGCGCGCATCGAACGTCGAGTGTAAAGAGCTTCTTTCAGGTCCATGATGTCCCCTCAAAAAATGTGATGGTGATATTCTATCAGCAAGTGATGTGACAAGCAAGCTGTGCATATTAGGGGTTATGCATTTTCAGACGTTGCGATTTCAGACATCACGCTCTCCCAGTCTGTGTAAAGCGCAGACAACTGCTCGGAAAGTCTGTCATATTCCGTCGACATATCTTTGGCGGAGCCGTTGCGATATGTCTCCTCGCTGCCCAGAGCTTCGGTTATTTCGCGCATTCTATCCTCGACTTGATGGATCTGACTCTCAAGCATTGTCTGCTGCTTTGCAAGCTCACGTTTTCTGCGTTCCATCTCGCGCAGGGACGTAACCGGCCGCTCTTTCACTGGCTCGGGCTTGGATTCAAGCACAACAACTTGTGACGGATTCGCTTTATCGCGATAGCTCGAGTAATTGCCCAGATAAGTCGTAAACTCGCCATCCTTTATTTCTATGATCTCATCGGCTATGGCATCGAGCAGATAGCGGTCGTGAGAAGCAGCAATCACAGTGCCGTCGTATGCCCTCAATGCATTTTCCAGAGCCTCACGAGATGCGATGTCGAGATGGTTGGTCGGCTCATCGAGCAAGAGTAAGTTCGGGCTGGACGCGAGGACCTTCGCAAGCGCCAGCCTGCACATCTCGCCACCGGAGAGCACTTCCACTTTCTTGAAAGCATCGTCGCCCATAAAGAGAAACTTTGCCAGCAGATCGCGAGCCTGCACGGCATTCAGGCTCGAATCCGCCAACAGTTCTTCCAATACGCTGCGAGTGGGGACCAGATGGTCGAACTCCTGCGCGAAGTATACCGGCTCCACATTGTGGCCGAATATGACTTCTCCCGAATCTGCATCTTCACGCCCGTCTATGATCTTGAGCAGGGTGGTCTTGCCGCTGCCGTTCGGCCCGACAATGCCTATCTTGCGCCCGCGCTCGACTACGTAGTCGGCATTCGTAAACAACTGCCTTCCGGGATAGCCTTTTGTGAGATTCACAAGCCTGAGGACTTCACGACCGCTGCGCACAGCCGATGCAAAATGGACCTTGACTGTCCGCTGGCTGCCCACAGCCTGCACCCGATTGATGCGTTCGAGCTGCTTGATCTTTGAATCGCGCCTGCTGAACTTGCGGTCCGAAAAAAGAGTCTGTATGGCTGTCTCGATGCGCGCTATTTCCTTCTGCTGCTCCTTATAGAGCCTGCGCTGCTCTTCGATGCGGGCTTCCTTTTGTTTCGCAAAGGATGAATAATTGCCTTTGTAGGTCGAGACCGTTCCAAAGTCCAGCTCGAACACTTTTCCCACTACCCTGTCCATAAAGTAGCGATCATGACTGACTATGAGCGCAGCGCCTTTATATCTGTCCTGCAGATATTCCTGGAGCCATTCGCAGGCCTGTATGTCCAGATGGTTGGTAGGCTCGTCAAGCAGCAACAGATCCGGTGACAAAAGCAGCAGCCTTGCCAGCGCTGCCCTGGTCTTCTGGCCGCCGCTGAGAGTCTGCACTGGTTTGACAAGGTCCGACTCCTCGAAACCCAGCCCCAACAGTATAGCTTTCGCCTGAACCTGATAATCGAATCCGCGCAGATTGTCGAACCGATGGCTGATCTCCGCATATCTGCTGCCGAGAATATGGGCCTGCTCACCTGTCGAGTGCTTCATCTTTCTATCCAGGTCGGCTAGCTCGCAGGCGCATTCATATATCTCCGGCGTCACGCCCACCACGGCGGGCAGCATCTCCGATGTCTCCGGCAGATCGACTTCCTGCGGCAGATAACCGATCGTGGTCCCGCTCTCTTTGTTGACTGTCCCGTCGTCCGCAGACTCCTGACTACAAATTATCTTGAGCAGTGTGGTCTTGCCGGTGCCGTTCGCCCCAATCAGAGCTGTGCGCTCACGTTCATTTACAAGAAGCGAAACGTCATCAAAGAGATCACGGGTGCCGTAGGATTTTTTTATATTGGAGAGTGTTAAAATAGCCATATTCGCAGCAAAGGCCGCGGACAATGCGCTATTCCGCGGCCCTTTTCCACACTTATTTTATCTCGGCTCACGTGAACTGTCAACGCGAGTGGTCAGAGCGTATGGCCGGTAAATTTGACAGAGCAGCGACTGATGTGTTAGCATTGGATGTTCTCGCGGCAGTTGCCGGGCGCTTATGTGACGGCTAAAAGGTTTACATAGCATCCTCTATGGGTAATTGGCGCGGGAAAGGAGGCGATGTTTTGCGAAGACGAGAGTTTCGGCTCGCGCGAACCGCCGCAGTGGCAGTAATTATGCTGACAATGCTGATGGCGGTTGGAGCCAACCGAGATGACGTCGTGCAAGCCCAGCGCCTGGAAACGGTGACTGTCAAAATCCGCTATGATGGAAATGAACGACAGGTACGCACCGCCCAGACGTCTGTTGGCGCGACCCTCAAGGAAGAAGGGATCGTGGTGGGACCGATCGATATGGTCACACCTGCGACGAATGGACAGCCGCATGATGGGATGAAAATCACGGTTGTTCGGGTTTCAGAATCGATTGAGGAGATCAAGAGCCCTATCGGTTTCGAGACCGTTAAAACATTCACTAAGTCTCTGCGCCCGGGAGTGGTCAAAGTGACCAGGAACGGGGTTCGTGGAGAAAAGGTCGTGCGTTACAAGGTCCGCTGTCATGACGGCGTGCCCGTAATGCGCACCAAAGTCGAGAGCGTTGTGGTAAAGCAGCCCGTGAACAAGGTGGTCAGCATTGGTTCAAAAGGCCGCTATACCAGCCGCGGCGAATACCGCACAAAGCGCGTGCTGAAAATGTCTGCCAGCGCATATGATCCCGGCCCAAGAAGCTGTGGAAAGTGGGCGACAGGCAGGACAAGTTGCGGTATGAAAGCGGGCTATGGCGTGGTTGCCGTCGACCCGGATGTAATTAGTCTTGGGACCAGGCTCTATATTGAGGGCTATGGTCATGCTATTGCAGGCGATGTAGGCCGCTCTATACAGGGCAACCGCATCGATCTCGGGTTCGACACATATCGTGAGGCAATCCGTTTTGGACGTAAAAAAGTAAACGTCCATATACTGGAGTAGTCCACGCCTGTCAAGCTGGATAGTTTACGAAGGCCGCCATATGGCGGCCTATATTTTATTAGTCAACAGAATCTATTTCCTGTTACCTGTTCCCTATTACCTAATTACAATATGAACCTCACATCCGCTCCACAAGTCAGAAAACTGCTCGCCGACCATGGCCTGCGCCCAAAAAAGCGCCTCGGGCAGAATTTCCTTATTGATCGTAATGTGCTGGAACGAATCGTGGCAGCAAGCGGCGCTCGTGAGGGCGTGAATGTTCTTGAGATCGGACCAGGGCTGGGTGTGCTCACAAAAGAATTGGCCGATACAGGCGCCCGGGTGGTATGCGTAGAGGCGGACAAAGCGCTTATCCCCATTCTCGAAGATACGCTTGTCGGCAGTGCTGTCGAGATCATAAACCAGGATTTTCTTAAAGTCAATCTGTCTGAGTTTATCGGCAAGCGCGGTGGAGGCAAGTGGACTGTGGTCGGCAATCTGCCCTATTACATCACAAGTCCAATAATCACAATGCTCCTGGATTCCAAAGAGATCATCTCATCCATAGTATTGATGGTGCAGAGGGAAGTGGCTCGGAGACTCCAGGCTGCACCAGGGACGGATGACTACGGCTCGCTGAGCGTATTCGTGCAATATCACTGCGAGATCGAGAGCGTGATGAAAGTCTCAAAAAACGTGTTCTATCCCGTGCCGGATGTCGATTCCGAAGTGGTCAAGCTGACCATGCGGGAAAAGCCGGCTGTGGCTGTGTGCGATGAGGCTCTCTTTTTCAGAATAGTAAGGGCGGCTTTCGGCAAACGCAGGAAAACACTACTTAATGCGCTCGGTTCATCGGCGGAGTTAGGTTGGGATAAAGAAAAAGCTCACCTAATCCTTGCCCAGGCTGAAATTGATGAGAACAGACGTGGGGAGACTCTCTCGCTGGACGAGTTTGCAGCGCTTGGCACGAGTGCATTCCAAAACTAAGGTAATGCTCACATGTCATTCCCAGCCTGACTGGGAATCCAGGAACCGGCGCTAAGATGAAAGCAAGGTATCTGGATTCCCGCTTTCGCGGGAATGACACAGGCTTGGTTTGACATCCTGTTTATATCGGGCGTAGAATTTCCCATTGTTATATGGAGGCTCCTCTTGATATTAACCATAACTCCCAACACGGCAATTGACAAAACGTATAAAGTGGAAGGTTTCGGGCTGGATAGGGTCCACAGACCAAGTGCGAGCCGGACAGTTGCGGGTGGCAAAGGGATAAACGTTGTTCGAGTGCTCAAGACAGTCGGCCATGAGGGGATTGCGACCGGTTTTGTCGGTGGTGCGACGGGTGAAGCAATCATGCGCCTGATCAGCCAGGAGGGACTGCGTCACGATTTTGTGCATGTGCAGGATGAGTCCAGGCTCTGCATAGCAGTCGTAGACCCGAAGAACGGCACCCAGACGGAGATTAACGAAAACGGTCCCCTCATCACCAAAGATGAAGTCGAGCTGATGCTTGAGAAGATTACAAGCCTTGTCTGCGGATGCGAGTTTGTCGCGATGTGCGGAAGCTGTCCGCCGGGAGTGCCGGACGATTTCTATGGCAAGATAATTCGGATCGCCAAAAATGCCGGCGTGAAGGCTGTGCTCGATGCGAGCAATTCTCATCTGAAAGAGGCAATCAAGTCCGCTCCGTTTATGGTAAAGCCCAATGTCACCGAGCTTTCGCAGATCGCAGGAAGGGAACTGCTGACACTTGAGGAGATCGTGAGAGCGGCGAAAAGCCTGAAGCAGTTCGGCGTGAGCATTACCGCCGTGACGATGGGTCGCAGCGGCGCAATTGTCACGGATGGGGTGCAGGTATGGAAGGCCGTTCCGCCGGAAATTCAATTTGCAAGTGCTGTAGGTTCGGGTGACGCGTTTTTGGCTATGTTTATGGCTGCGATTACTCAGGGGAAAACACTGCCGGATGCACTCGTCTCTGCGACGGCGGCAGGTGCTGCAAATGCGACTACATACGGTGCGGGATTTTGCTCGCTTGAGTCTATAACGGAGATCAAAAAGGGCGTAACCCTCACCAATATCACATAATAATAAGAAATACTCAATCCAAAATCCTCAATATAAAATGGTATGGGGGTGGTTTGAGCCTGGTGGCTCGCACGGTCTTCAAAATCGCTGTGAGGGCTGAATAAGTCCTCGGGTGGGTTCGATTCCCACACACCCCCGCCAAAACTCGATGGCTGCAAAAATCCCGAATACCATGCTCCATATATATTGCTTGAAGTTCACATTTATGATATACTCTTTATGGTCGTCGGGGTGTGGCTCAGCTTGGTAGAGCGCTCGGTTCGGGACTGAGAGGTCGGAGGTTCAAATCCTCTCACCCCGACCATTAACTACAAACTCTTGTCCTCACGGTGTATCCACTTACGTTTCTACATTCCCAGTGCTAACGCAACTATGCTTCGTGGATTGATATAATATTGTCGGTAACCTTTAACGATGTCCGGCGTCATTAAGTCAAAGACACCGGAGGTGGGCAATGCACACGGACGACTATCTGACAGTGAGTGCTGTCCTGAATGGCGATAAAGACGGCTATGGGAAACTCGTAGACAAATACAAGAAGATGGTCTACGGTATCGCATGGAGTCATCTTGGTGATGTCGACCTTTCTGAAGATGCTGCCCAAGAGACATTCGTTAAGGCATATACCTACCTTGGCACGCTCCGTGAACCCGACAAATTTGCGGGCTGGCTGGCAAGGATTGCTCGCAACGTATGCGGTTCACTGGGACGTGGGATAAAGCGTGAGAATGCCTTCCACAAGAAATGGGCTGTGATTGAATCCACTGAGGCCGTACCGCAAGAAGAGGATCGCGAGTCTCTATCACAGCAACTCTGGGATTCGTTCGCCAAATTGCCGGCTATCCACCGCGAGGCATTGACTCTCTTCTATGTTGAAGGCAAGAGTATAGCTGAGGCCTCGGCGACACTGGGAATAGCAGAGCAGACCTTGCGCACGAGACTACACCGGGCAAGAATAGCTCTGCGCACTCAGCTTGAACAGATGCTTGAGGAATCGTTGGGTGACCTGCAGCCGAGTAAGAATTTCACTCGCTCCGTGATCGTTCTGCTTCCGATGACTCCCAAGGGCGCAATTGGAGCAGGCGGCGCGCTTGCCGCGCTCGGTAAGCTGTCTGCGAGCATTTCATTCTCATTGTGGATATCAGTGGCTTCGATGCTGCCGGTATTAGGTCTATATGCAATGTTTTCCAAGCTGGATGAGGCCGGCCTTGAGGACAAACCTGAGAACCGGCCAATCAAGGCGTTTATCAGACGCGGCTACGTGAAAGCTATGGCCGTGATGTTCGTATATTTCGTGGTCGTCTTCCCCTTGATTTGGCTGTCTATTATACACCGACAAGAAAACACCCTATACGCAATGATCCAGGTCGTCAGTCTGCTGTGGGCTTATATGACCTGGCGAGCATTCAAACCTCTTCGAGTAAACACGAGCTTAGCGGTGATTGGAGGGGCGCTCGGAGTTGCGATCATCTTCATTGCAATTGTCGCGTTTGCTTTCTTCCATGCGTCGCCCTACCTGTTTTTTATAGCATCACTGCTAGCCAGCATAATAGCCTACTTCACCAATCAGAAACTGCCCCAAAGAGTCGGCTTCAATCTGTTCACGGGCAGCGCACTGGGCATCTTCGGGGACTTCGAGGACGATCAATCGCTGGGACACAGGCTGACCAGGACGGAACTGCTTTCGTTTGCGAAGTTTCTGGGCGGAGTCTGGCTGGTGAATGACTACAGATGGCGCGGTGACGGAATTACACTATTCGCCGGCGGTTCCAAGAGGGTCATAATCACCTGGGACGGCGCTTGCACCGCGACGATGAGCGCCAAAGATCTGAAGTTCACCCGGCAACTACTCATTGGTCGCAGCGTTGAAGCAGCCGAACTGCAAGACAATGCGTGTCGAGTGGTTCGATATGCCTTGAACTGCTTTCTCCGAGGCGATTTGGAGGCCATGCGTAGAGTTCTCTCTCTTGACGAAGCCCCATCGGCCCAGAGCTTAACCACCGCCAGACACAACCGCGTCAAGTCTCTTGTAGGAGTCATCCTCGGAATTTCAACTCTCGCGATGTTTCTCGTGATACCGCTTTTTGAGCCATCTGAGAAAGAGAAAGAACTTCATCATGTGGCGGGCGCATACTACATTCTGATCGTACCGGCGGTAGGCTTCCTGGTAGCGATAATTGTCATGACAATCACCTTGCGCAGAACCCGTCGCCAAAACCGCTCGATACATCACTGATCATTGTGCGCATCAAAATATTTGAAGAGTATTTCTGATGTAGTTAAATTTGCACCGGGCGAGTGTGTTGTCCATGCTCTCGCCCGGTATTGTCATGGTGTTGGAGCACGAAAGACTCCGGGGAGACGAAAATCTTCTCACTCCAACAACCTGAGCTAAATAGAGCTGTTTACGCGCATCTACTACTTACGCCGCTGCTCTCCTTTCATCCAATTTGCCTATGCACTTGGAAATACTCTGTGTTTCATCTGTCATAAGCACTTTATCCAGATCAAGTAAAACCACAAGGCGGCTTTCATGCTGACCCACGCCGCGCAAAAAATCTGAGCTTACTGACGACATAACCGGAGGAGGCGCCTGGATCGCTTCCATGGGCAGCCTCAGCGTCTCAACTACTGCATCCACAGTCACACCGATCATTTGGCCATCAACCTCAACAACTACTATCCTGGCAGCCTTTGTATGTTCACCTGCAGGCAGTCCGAAGCGTCTCCTTAAGTTAATCACGGGAATGATACTGCCCCTCAGATTTATCACACCGTCTACGAAATCAGGCACTCTGGGGATTGTAGTGATTCCCTGCATTCTGATAATGGTGCTGACCGACCCTATAGCAATTCCATAGCATTCGCCGCCCAACTCGAACACAACCACCTGCTCACATTTGTCGATGGCTGCCATTTGTGTCTCACCAGTCATTCTGTCGACCTCCTCTATGCAGCCTTACGATGCGCCGTCTGAGCAACGCGACTGGATATGTCATGCACACTGCCGGGACGGATGTCGTCATCAAGCTTAAAATGCGAGACCAGTTCTTGCAATTGACCGGCCATATCGGCCAGTTCCTCGGCTGATGCGTTTAGCTCTTCTGCAGCTGCATTCTGTTCCTCTGTCGTGGCAGAAACTTCTTCCGTGGCAGCAGCATTCTGCTCGCTCAAAGCGGCTACTTGCTCAATCTGGTGGCAGACCTCAGTCGACGAGGCGCTCATCTCCTGGGCGGCGGCAGTGGTCTGCTGGGTAACGGACGAAACATTTTCTATGGATCTCACAACATCAGCGCTTGAGCTGCTCACGTGCTGTGCATTGGCCGATATTTGATGAATCTCACCGACAATACCCTCGATGGAACTCTGAATATTCTTTAGTGCTTCGCCTGCGCGATTTGCAAGCTCTGTGCCGTCTGATACTTCCTGGCTGCCATGGTTCATCGCTTCAACAGCAGATTTTGTCATCTCCTGAATATCGCCGATGAGATCGGCAATCTCGCCGGTGGCCTTTGATGACCTCTCTGCCAGTTTTCTGACTTCATCGGCAACCACGGCAAAGCCTTTGCCATGCTCGCCTGCCCGGGCTGCTTCAATGGCCGCGTTCAGAGCCAGCAGGTTTGTCTGCTCAGCAATATCGTCAATAGTCTCAACTATCGCGCCAATCTGCTGCGAACTCTCGCCGAGCTTGATGACCATTTCAGCAACCCTGTCGGTTGCCTGCTTGATCCTGTGCATACCGTCGACAGCTTCGATCACCTCTTTGCCGCCATCAGCAGCAACCTCGCTGACTCGCTGGCCATTGACCGCGGAATCCTGTGACAGCTTTGCAACGTCTTCGATAGAAGAACTGATCTGCTGGATAAGCGCGACCGTATTCTCAACTTGCCTTGCCTGAGCCTGGGCACCAGAAGCGACTTCGTCTATTGCTCGACTGAGCTGTTCCATGGCAAGTGAACTGGATTGAGCCGTCTTGGACTGTTCCTGGCTGCCTGCGGCCACCTGGCCGATCGTGTCGCCGATCTGCTGTGTTCCCTGAGTGACCTCTTTTGAAGCGCCTGAGAGTTCCTGTGAAGATGCACTCACCGTCTCGGCACTCTGCCTTACATCATGTACAACGCTGCGCAGGTTCTCGATCATCCTGCGAAAGCTCGTGCACAATGACCCAATTTCATCTTTGGATTTGCTCTCAATATTGATCGTGAGGTCACCGTTAGCGACTTTCTCTGCTGCAGCGGCGATATCGACAACAGGACGGGAGATGACTGTCGACATAAACCACCCTAGCCCGACTGCAACCGACACACCCGCGATCATCAGCAATACTACAATTGTAAACACATTCTTTGCAGTGGAGGTATTGGAAACGGATGTCTGGTTCGCCTGAGAGACTTTCATTTTCAGCATTGCATCGATGGCGTCCTGCTCGGCTTTGGTCGAGGCAGCCGCAGGACCACGTAGGATGGCGATGGCTTCCGAATCTCTGCCCTGAAGAGCAAGTTCAATTATCCGGTCTCTTAAGGGGGCAAACTCTTGACGGGATTGTTTGAAATGCTCAAAATTATCTCGCATCTTATCAGTGATGATTGTCTTCTCATACTCATCACTGGCTTTTTTAATCTCGGCTGTGAGTTCGCGTATATTGCTAATATGCTGCTTGCGCTCTTCAAGCGTCCGTGTCATCATCATATTTCGCAAGTTGATATGGACTTCATAAAAACCAACTGCGATATCGCTGAGTTGAGATATCGGTACGGTCATTCGCTCGTACATCGTTTTGTCTGCGTCGGCTACTTTTCTTATGCCTGATACACCCACAAGCCCTATAGTACCGGCAATTACGGCTACAAAGATAAAGCCGCACAACAATTTGGTCCTGATCTTGAGGTCATAAAACCACATATTTTGTCTCTCCTACTGATAATGCACAGATGCTCATCTATTGCACACCATTGCATAGTTTTAGCTGCCAAGCTTTATCTTCGGACTTGGTAATTGATAATTGCTTAACGGCATTCCGTGAATTTGTATTTAAAAAACAGTTATCAACATAGTAAAATAACTCCGGCAGACCCACAATAACACTAGCTTGGTGCAGGAAGCTCCAAGTTGCAACGCAGTATCCATCAAATTGTCAACAGCAGTAGCTGGGGTTGGGATTGTGCATACAGGGATTACCACCTTCGTCATTGACGAACACCCGATAATAGGTTGGGCATTGAACGAATATCTATCACGACACACTGACATCACTGTGCTGGGTAATGCTCCATCCGCAGATGAGGCAATGGCTATAATAAGGCAAAAAAGACCACATGTGGTGATAATGGGCGCATCCCAGCCGGACATTAAATGCGTTCAGGCAGTCTCCAGTATTGTACGTATGGGCACCCAGGTGGTGGCATTTTGCGATGTTATTAAGAAGGAGATGATTGACGCGCTCGTTGCAGCGGGAGGAATCGGATTTGTACCAAAAACTTCCACAATAGATGACTTGATAAAAGCTATAGAATCTGCCGCGCAAAAAAAGAGATGGGTTTCTCCATTATTGCGAAAAAATATCTCTGTCGAACCGGACCCAACCGCACACGCAGCACTTACAAACAGAGAGCGTGAAATTGTTGTGCTGGTCGCTCAAGGACTCAGCAGCAAACAGATTGCCGACAAGCTGTTCATCAGTGTCAATACGGTAGAAAGCCACAGAAAGCGAATATTCAAGAAGCTCGATATGCATACTTGCGCACAGTTGGTTCGTTACGCAGTCAAAGAAGGGTTGATGTTGGAAAGTTAACCAAAAACCCTGCTTGCATACGCCGCCGATCAACGCTATCATTTACATCATGATGCCTGAGAGCAAGATAGCGCCCATAGCAATTTGCTTCGCACTGGGGATTGCCGCTGCGGCCAATATGCACCCCATCGTGTGGGCATCATCAGCCTGTTTTGTTTTGCTGGGTTTTCGCGCATTTGCAAAGAAATCACTGCACGACACTGCGTTGATCTGCGCGATTGTTTTCATTATAGGTGCTGCTTACTACTGCATAAACAGCCGCGTACCGGCAGATGATATATCCAACTACGCATTCCGTGCGAGAGCTTTTGAATGTGTGGTCGCATCTGACCCCGAGGACAATGGAGAACGAACACGCTTGATCTGCCGCGTGAACAGAATGCAATTGCGCGACAGGTGGCAAGGCGCAGGCGGACGCATCATGCTTAATCTATACCCCGACAAAGATGGACGATCTTCCAAACTGGAATACGGTGACCGCATCAGAGTCAACACCACAGTCTACCCGCCCAGAGACCCGACAAACCCGGGACAGTTTTCATGGCGGCAGTATCTGGCAAGACAAAACATTTACGCATGCGCTTATGCCAATCACTCACAGCTTGAAATGCTCAAGGGGGCATCAGGATATATATGGATGTCGGCGGCACTCAAGGCAAAGCACTATATCGTGAAAAGCATTTACCGGATCACACCCAGGCGCGAAGCATCGGTGATTGCGGGCATGGTGCTCGGGACATATTCATACCTGCCGCGCGAAACGCTCGCCAACTTCGGCAAAACAGGCACGCTGCATCTGCTTGCGGCATCCGGGTTTAACTGCTACATAATCCTGCTGATTGCAACGCCACTGCTCAGGCGCATTCGGGTAATACCCAAAGGGCGCAACGTAATAATTATCATGCTGGTAATTGCATATTTGCTGATGGTAGGGCCGAAACCGTCACTGGTCCGCGCATCACTGATAGCGATATTGTATATGCTTGCGCCTCTGTTCAATAAGATACCTTCCGCCAGAGACCTATTCTTTGTGACCGGGATTATAGTGCTGGCTATCAATCCATTCTATCTCTTCGATGTGGGCTTTCAGCTCTCGTTTCTTGCCGTATGGGCACTGATATCTATCGCTCCAGTGGTCGAGTCGCTGCTTGCACGTGCCGGATTAGTTTTCGGAAAAAATACACCCACTCAGAAAACCAACCTCGACCGGCTAAAGGCAGTGCCGCTCGAAATAGCAAGCGCAGGCATCGCCACGCTGAGCGTCACGGTCTTTACTGCGCCGGTGATTGCATATTATTTCAACTACTTCTCACTGGTCTCGCTGCCCGCCAATATGGCGCTGGCTCTGGGAGTTCCATTAGTATTTGGAGCCGGAATGCTGGCACCCATTGCCGCGCCGATCCCCGTTATCGGAGTGATTGTCGGGTGGTCCGGCACGATTGTGACAAAGGCAATGCTGGCTGTGGTCGACTATCTCGGGGCATGGGAGCACAGTTCCGTGGCAGTCTCATCACCGGGGCTGCTTGCAATTGTGGGATATTATCTGCTGCTGCAAGCACTGGTCAGTTATGTGAGGAACGATATTGCGAACTGATAGAAGACTCCTGGTAATTGCAGCCGCCGCGCTGGCTGCAATAGGCATATGGACGAGCGCTCTACTGCCTGGTGGAAAAACACTCGACCTCACCGTGATGGACGTAGGCGAAGGGCTATGTGTGGTCATGCGCACGCCGTCGAACAGGGTAATGGTGATGGACTGCGGGACCAGCAGTTGGCGCAAAAACGACACCGTAGGCGAAAGTGTGGTAGTGCCTTACCTGCATAGGATGGGCAAAAACACTATAGACTTGGCCGTGCTCAGCCACCCGCACTCGGATCATGTCAGCGGATATGCGGGGCTGCTCGAAGCTGTGCCGGCCAAGGTTGTTATGGACATAGAAGCAAGGCATGCATCACCATTATACAAACGCTTCATCAAACGGGTGAAGCTAAGTAACGCGACTTACAGGATCGCAAAGCGTGGGCAGAATATCGAAATGGGCGACGGCGTGAGCATCCATGTGCTCAGCCCAAATCCCAAGATGCATTACTCCGACCTCAACAATAACTCAATCGTGCTCAGAATCGTATATGGCAAGACAGCGATTCTGCTGGCTGCCGACGCTGAAGATGAAGCCGAACAGGATATCCTCGAGTCGGGGATACCCGTCCGCGCGCAGGTATTGCAGGTCGGCCATCATGGCGCGAAAGCTGCATCATCCACACAGTGGCTCAATGCAGTTAGACCCGCGATAGCCATAATCTCCTGCGGACGGCATAACAACTACGGTCACCCATCCTCAGAAGCCGTTGAAAGACTCGAATCATCTGGAGCGCGTGTATATCGCACGGACAGATGCGGAGCAGTCACTATCACCTCCGACGGACGCACAATACGCGCAAAAACTTGCTCGACCAGCCGGTAACTTTGCGTAATTTAACGCATATTGCCTTGTCTTGAAGCCCTCAACAGCCATAATTACCATGAAGACGCACTGGCAATACTAGAGGAGACTGTCTTAATGGAACTTGTCGACATCTCAAAAATCGCACCTGCGGCCGATCAGCCGAGGAAATCATTCGACCAGGGCACACTGCTTGAACTGGCGATGTCCATTCGAGAACGTGGAGTGCTCGAACCAATAGTAGTTCGTCCTGTGGGACAGGATAAATATGAAATAGTAATGGGCGAACGCCGCTGGCGGGCATCGCAGCTGGCCGGCCTTACTCAAATACCGGCTGTGATACGCGAACTCAATGACGAAGACGCCAGCACTGACGCTCTGCTGGAAAATTTCCAGCGTGAAGACCTTAACCCCGTCGAACGAGCCAGGGCTATCAAGAAACTGCTGGAGTTTATGCCGTGGGAGAAGTGTTTGAAGACACTCGGTGTTGCCGATTCTACCATGCGCAGATATCTTGACTTGCTTGAGCTTCCCGAGCCGATCCTCGATGAACTGCTGACCAAGCCCAAAGACAATGAAGGTGAGTTCCTGGAAGGGCATGCCTATGCCCTAAAGCAGCTCAATGACAATCAGAAAGTGCAGATCAGGCTCGCCAAGAAAGTAAGAGCCGAACGGCTGTCCGTAGATGAACTCAAAAAGATAATCGGCGCCATCGCGGAAGTACCCTCCAAGACTGAAGCTTTTTTGCGCGTGCCTCTCAACGTTACGGAAGAAATATTGCGAAGCATTGCGCGGCAGGAAAGAAAGAAAGCCGCATATCGGCCAAAGACTGCTCAGTCTCATCTTAAGCTTATGCAAAAAGCCTGCACAGGTGTGCTCGATCTGCTCGATGACCGCGTGTCGCAATATCTCTCGCCAACCGAAATGAACCAGATGCTCAGCGCCACAGCAGACCTCGCCGAGCAGCTTATGAAGTTTAACAAGACCATGCGCGATACTCTGCAAAAGACAGACCACCAGTTCAAGGAAGTCTATATCCACTGTCCGCTCTGCGGCAGAATAGAGCTGGTCGGCAGCCTGCGCTGCAGTGTCTGCTGGAGCGTGCTCAGAAGATGCCTTGACTGCGAAAACTACGATCAGAGCTATCAGAAGTGCTCAAAGACCGGATATGCCGTCTTTATGTCGGATGCGGAAAGTCCGGACGAGCAGTCGCATTCGTATAAGTGCGAGGATTACATCCCCAGGATCGATGTGGAAGCAGCAGCTTAAAATTTTGTAATTGATATTTTATATTGATTATTTGAAAGCGTACGTTGGAAGACCGGCGTACGCTTTCTTGCCGATTCCACCTCGCCACCCATTGAAACATACGCTTAACTCTTGTGTAACGGCGTCGAAACATCAAATGACCTATACTATTTTATAGAATAGGGCGTATTGGTCAACATTAAAGGCACTGGACATGACAATAGATCAAATATATAATGGTTCAGGTGGAGCAATAAAGCTCCTTAAAATGACCATGCCCAGAATTCTTGTTCTAGGAAAAAATGAACGCGACCTCTCGCCCGTTGCCGCCTCGGTAGCGGGATTGAGTCATTTCGTTACGTCAGCATGGGACTTGGACTCACTCTCGGACGCCGTCGCAAACGGCAGCCCTGAGATCGTGATACTGGACATGCGTAATAGCGAAAATGCTCTTGCACATTCAAAGGACCTTGTGGCCAACTATGACCAGGTGGCTGAAGCGCCCAGACTGGCTGTGGTCGAGAACATCGACGCCAGAGAACTGCAATCGAAATATCTGGACGATTTCATTCTTTATCCTTATGAAGCATCTGAGCTTGCGCTGAGAATTGCGCGATTGCTCGCGAAGGGTCAAAGTGCAAAAGAAGGCAAGCAAATCACCGCCGACGGCCTCGTTATCGACACGGAGAGCTTTGAAGTGACTGTCGATGGCCGGCAGCTTGCATTGACTTTCAAAGAATTCGAGCTTTTACGCTTCCTGGCGGCCCACCCGGGACGTGTCCATACACGTGAAGCGCTTTTGAACCAGGTTTGGGGATATGAATATTTCGGCGGACTGCGCACTGTTGATGTTCACGTCAGGCGCATACGTGCAAAACTCGGGATAAAACACGATAACCTTATCCAGACAGTGCATGGAGTCGGGTATAAGTTCGTTACTTAAGGGGGCAGCGCCCTCACCCCAACCCTCTCCCCGTGGAAAGGGAGTCGGTATGGTTGGTATATCTAACCTCTAACATCTTACTTCTAACATCTATTTCCAAGGGAGGCATAGACATGGCCGACAGAGGTAAAGAATGGGTTTTGAAAGCATGCCAAGACAAGGATGTCGAATTTATCAGGCTGTGGTTCACGGACATTCTTGGCCAGATGAAGAGCTTTGCGATCACGATCGAGGAGCTTGAAGGCGCACTCGACGAGGGCATGGGCTTCGATGGATCATCCATCACTGGCTATCAGGACATCCAGGAAAGCGACATGATCGCACTGCCTGACCCCTCCACATTTACTCTGCTGCCGTGGCGGCCGTCGGACAAATCGGTCGCAAAGATGTTCTGCGATGTTATGACGCCGGACGGCGAACCATATGCTGGAGACCCTCGCTTCATACTCAAAAAAGCGATGAAAAAAGCTGCCGATATGGGCTTTTCGTTCTATGTCGGACCGGAGCTTGAATACTTTTATTTCAAGAACAATAACGGGACCGAAATACTAGATGAAGGCGGCTACTTCGATCTTACACCACTGGACGTGGCATCGTCTCTCAGACGAGACACCATACTTGTGCTCAAGGAGATGGGAATCGGGGTCGAATACAGTCACCATGAAGTCGCTCCAAGCCAGCATGAGATCGACCTTCGATATGCGGATGCCCTGACTATGGCTGACTCAGCGATGACCTACAGGCTGGTGGTCAAAGAGATCGCGCACGAGCATGGCGTCTACGCAACATTCATGCCCAAGCCGATTTTCGGCACCAATGGAAACGGAATGCATACCCATCAGTCGCTCTTTACCGGCGGCAACAATGCATTCTTCGATGAAAGCGACCCCAATCATCTCTCAGATATCGCAAAGAGTTATATTGCCGGTCTGCTCAAACACGCAAAGGAAATATCGCTGATTCTGGCTCAGTGGGTCAACTCATACAAACGTCTCGTGCCGGGATATGAAGCGCCGGTCTATATCGCATGGTCGCAGAGAAACAGGTCCGCACTGGTCCGAGTGCCTTTGTATAAACCGGGCAAGGAAGTGGCAACTCGCGCCGAACTCAGGTGCCCTGATCCCGCATGCAACCCTTATCTGGCTTTTGCAGTAATGCTTGCCGCCGGGCTTAAGGGTATCGAGGGCAAATATGAACTTCCACAAGAGATGACCGATAACCTCTACGAGCTTACAGAAGAGGAACGCAAAGAGCGAGGTATTGAGAGCCTGCCGGGCAGCCTCGGAGAGGCTATCGCAGCAGCCGAAAACAGCGAACTGGTAAGAGAGACACTCGGTGACCACGCATTCGAGCGGTTGATCTGGAACAAAAAGCAGGAATGGGACGAGTTCAAGGTGCAAGTGACGCCGTGGGAGTTGAATAAGTATCTACCGATACTTTAAGAGTGGAAGGCTAAAAGTGGAAAGCATTCCTAATGCAGCGCGTCATTCCGAGCTTTAATCCGAAAATTGCATTAGTTCTGTTTCGGACGCGATCAAATATCGCGTCCGAACAATAACAATGTATGGTCCTATATCGGACATTGCATCTGAACAGTAATTTATCAACTTTTGGGCTTGATGATCTTGTAATACTGGATGCAGCCGGACAGGAAGTGCTGGACTGTGTCGATTCGGATTGTGGTGTTGGCGAAACTCTTTGTAACGCCCCCCAGCGCATGCCGCGGGTTCGGCAGGTACCCGGATGACTCCTTCCGATACTGCAGCTGCATCTGGTAGCGCACAGCCGATTGCAGAGACTTCTTGATCGCGTCCGCATCATTCTTCGAGCCATAATCTCTCATCATTGCATATGCTGCGCAAAGACCCTCCACGGCAGTAATATTAGACACCAGCTTGCCCCTTAGTAGACCAATCTCATCAGGATGGTCGGATTTTGTCGTCTGGCTGACAATCTCAGCACGAACGAGTCTGCGTGCACAGCTCATATATTCAGACTTCGGCTTGACGCGATAGAGTTCGTTCAGAGCGTAGAGAAACCACTGGTCATTGGGCAGATCGTCGTCCTTCACCTTGGCATAACCGGCTATTATGTTTTTTGCGGCCTTTTGTGCGGATGTGATCCAATGTGACTGTTTGTCGACCTTGGCGATGCGCATAAGAGCAAAAGTCGCTTCGCCCGGATAATAACTGCATGTATCGGGCAGAGCCTTTTGCGACGGCACACAGACCTTGTGCACGAACTCGCCCGAATCGTTCTCGCACATCTCGATCCATCTGCCGAGCTTTATAATGGTCGGCACATAGCGGCGATCCTTGGTGACCATAGTATACTCGGCCAGCGCAAGTGCCGCCAAAGCATTACAGCCCAGCGAGGTGGAGTCCGATTTGTCGGCAAGATACAGAGCATTGCCGGAGGACTTTTTCAGACGCATCAGGTAATCGATCGCACTGCGGATGGGAACAAGCAGACTGCGGTCACCTGTGACCCCGTAGACCTCGCACATTGCATATATGGTCCCGGCGTGTCGGACATAGTTATACGCCTTGTCGGTCTTATCGCTGCCCGCCATATAGTTGTATGTGAAACGGCCATTGGGATCGAGCGACCATTTCAAGTAGTCACCTCCCGCTTTTACCGCTTGAAGCAAATTAGATGACGTGACCTGAACATTTGCCGTATGGCCGCGATAAAGCGGCATTACATTCCTGCCGTCGGTGTAGAGACTGTCGGTTGTGAATGTATAGGCAATTTTCATCAGATCGATTGTATGCGATGAAATGTCATAAATCTTAAGGCCATGCCGTTCTATGAGGAATGCTACTTTATCCCATTTGACATCGCCATCATCGCGCACGCACCCATCCGCAATAAGTTCATCGGCAAGCACAGCTACAGCCTGCTGACTGCCTGTCGCCAAGCCATTCAGCCCCGGCTCAAGCGGCACGAGTTTGTTGTCCAGCATGCGCGCCGATCGCACAATATCCAACCTGACACCGCTCCATTTTTTGGGCGCATCAGGCTGAGATGCTATCCTTGTCAGGGCGCAGTTGATCGCACTCGACAAACCCAATCCTTCACCACGAAAGATTTGTGCGCGCGATTTGCCGTCAAAGAGGGACACAAATACAATGCGCTTGCCCATGTCAGTTGAGACGGCATCGGGAAATTTACTGTTGGATACTTTTGAACCCGAAAGGAGACATTCGCTCAATATCTTCATGATGGATGCCTGGTCCTGGCCGGATAGGCTAAGCGGAGCGGCAATGTCTCCAAACCAGATGCTGGATTGCGAGGCTTGGTCTTGCGCAAATGCATAAGGCGTGAGAAACAACAGTATAACAAGGATGTAAAGCGCAGTTTTTCTCATAAATATGGGGTCAGATTCAAGACCCTGACCCTGTCAGCATATCACATATTTCTCTTTTTGGCTATGACTTGCCTGGATACCAGACATTGGTATCACGTTCGAGAATAAAAGCCTCAAAACTCAGCCACTTCGCGTGACCATCGATATATGATGCGGCAGTTCCACTAAGATGGATATCGCTGGGCTGATTTGCCTCGCCATTACCCCCGATACCCCAATAGAAACAGCCATCATCAATAAACTTGCGACCTTCATGAATCAGTAACAATACCTTGCTTGGGCGTGTCATCGCGTCGATCACAGGAGGGGTCTCGACCCAATTGTAACCGATTTTCCAGTTCATTGAATATGACAGTGGGTAGTCTTTCAGCGCAGTTTTTGTGTCGACTAAAGTGACATTTCTCGGTGCAATGCCCGCATCCGAAGGACATTTGTATACGTTGATATTTTTTAAATACTTATAGAGCGAGCCTCTGTCAGGGTAAACACGGTTTGTACTACCATACTCACAGCCGCACCAATCGTGAACCCCAGCATCCAGCCAACCATAATAGGAACATGGAAGTCTGCCCGCATTATCATCAGCATACATCCTCATCCCACTGGACAGAGTCTTCAAATTGAATATGCAGGTTGTCAGACGACCTTTTTCTTTGGCGTTTGTCAATACTGGAAACAAGATTGCAGCAAGTACAGCGATTATTGCAATTACCACAAGTAACTCGATTAACGTAAACCCCAAGCGCAGCCTCTTTTGCACTGCCATAATAACCCACCTCTTTTCGCATTCATGCCATCTGTTTCGCTGATCTTCGCTAACTCAAACGAATCCTTATGCATTCCCACCACACACGTGCAGTTTATCCTGAGTCCACCACTCTGTCAATATTAGTCTGCTCCAAGATATGCGAACATCCAGATCGTTGTGATAGACAAATTTGTCTTAATTGCCTCGATCTCCTGGCGCTGATGGAACAACTGAGTTATACTATAGCAAATGATAACAGTTTAGGTCTCGCTATTGTGGAATTCGGCATCCTACCAATATTTTGGCCGACATTACTTGCAGGAGAGCAAAGCTGATTATGAAGACGGAAAATAGCATTCATAAAAAATCATACAAAGAAATGCTATTTCGAGAAGGCGATCTGCCTGTTCGGATATCGTGGAGCACACTCCCTCCAATAGCGCATTATCACTCCGAACTTGAGGTCTCCATTACGCTTAGGGGCCATGGCAGGTACTTTGTGAAAGACACCGTATATGAACTCTATCCGGGTTCCGGGCTTATTGTTCATGGGCAAGATATCCACTATGGTTTTCCGATAGAAAAAGGCGGACTACTTCGAGCGGTGCTCATGTTCTCACCCGCATTATTGGAATCAAGGCCTGCCGCATTGAAAAAGCTTGAAGAACTTACCGGGCTGACGACATTTACACTTAGCTCCACTGAAACGAACAATATCGAACTGCTGATTAGGAACATTGAAGATGAAAAAGCCGGCAAGAGAGACGGATGGAAAGATATCATCTGCAGTGAGCTTGAACGCTTCCTGCTGACTATCGGCCGAGCAGCACTTGAAAGCTCTGAGAAAGTAAAAGTCCCAAACTCTATCATTAAAGATGTTATATACTACCTCAACAACACCTACGCAAAAAAACAATCCGTTGCAGATATAGCCAAAGAATGCTGCATCTCACAATCTACACTCAGAAGAGCATTCAGACAAGAGACCGGACTCGGAGTTAAGGAATTTATTATCCAAATACGCATCAATGCAGCAAAGAAACTGCTTGAAGATTCGGACACAAAAGTTGCCGCAGTTGCTTATTCAGTAGGATATGACAGCCTTTCAGCTTTTAACAGAGAGTTCAGACTTGTAACAGGTATCAGCCCATCAGACTATCGACGATCGACACGATAATACTCCACGACACATTACAGCAGCAGCATGTAATATGCTATTTGATGACCTCTTTTCGACACATTTTGGCCGGTTTTCGGTAGCGCTCAACTAATTGCCTTTGGCATACTGAATTCAGGTTCTTGAGAATATGGAGGCATGATTTGTCCAAACCAACAGCGCTAACTGACAACAAGGTCATCACATCAAACCATGAGGATATGTTTCGCTGGCCCATAATCAGCAGTGAAGATGAGGAGGCCGTGCTTGATGTACTCAGACATGCGGCTATGTCCGGCACGGATATCACGGCTCAATTTGAATGCGAGTTTGCGGCGTGGCAAAAAACTAAATATGCCCTGGGCACTAACAACGGAACTTCTGCGATTTTGTCTGCGATGTTCGGCTGCGGTATCAGCGCAGGTGATGAAGTAATTTGCCCGTCGATCACATATTGGGCCTCATGCCTGCCATGCTTCAATCTCGGCGCAACCCCTGTATTCGCTGATATCGATCCGCATACACTCTGCATCGACCCGGCGGATATAGAAAACAGAATTTCGGATTGCACCAAAGCAATCGTGGTCGTCCACTATGTCGGATACCCATGCGATATGGACCCGATAATGGAAATTGCACACAAATATGATTTGAAAGTTATCGAAGATGTCTCGCATGCTCAGGGTGGCTTATATAAAGGTAAAAAGCTGGGCACTATTGGTGATGTCGGCGCAATGTCTCTGATGAGCGCAAAAGCATTTGCAGTTGGCGAAGCAGGGATGTTGGTGACCGATGACCTGGAAATCTACGAGAGGGCTGTCGCATTCGGCCACTATGAAAAATTCAATTCGCAGATACAGACACCATATCTGAAGCCGTTTGCCGGGCTTCCGCTGGGAGGTTATAAGTTTCGTATGCATCAGATGAGTTCGGCAGTCGGACGTGTGCAGCTCAAGTATTATGACCAGCGCATAGCCGAGATACAAAAAGCCATGAACTACTTCTGGGACCAGCTCGATGGCCTGCCTGGCATAAGAGCGCATCGCACCGACCCAGGATCGAATTCCACAATGGGCGGCTGGTATTTCCCACATGGGCTGTATATGCCCGAAGAACTGGACGGACTCTCCATTACGCGGTTTTGTATGGCATTGCAGGAAGAAGGCTGCGAAATGTGCAGCCCGGGCTGCAATCTGCCGCTGCATCTGCATCCGCTTTTCAATACTTGCGATGTATACGGCCATGGCAAACCTACCCGCATCGCATACACCATCAGGGACATCAGACAAGGTGCTGGAAGTCTGCAGATAAGCGAAGGTATCGGCAAACGGACATTTGCCGTGCCATGGTTCAAACATTATAAGCCTGAAATTATTGACGAATATGTGGAGGCTTTCAGAAAGACATTGTCTAACTATAAGACATTGCTTGCTGATGATTGCGGTGACCCCGAGCAATTGGGTAACTGGCACTTCTTTAGTCCGCATTATTCACGAGGAATTTGAATAATGCTCTCGGAGACCCTGATGATGAAGAAAGCGCATAATCAGAGTTAGGCACTCGACATAAACGGAGGAAAGATGCAAAAAGCCGTATATAATTTCGGAATAATCGGAGCAGGTAATGTCGCAAAGCTGCATGCTGAGGCAATCGGCGCAATCGAACGCTGCAAATTGATCGGGGTTACGGCAATTCCGTTCGACGCCGCCGAGTCCTTCGCCCAGGAATATAACGCAAAGGCTTATCAGAACATAGACGAGATTGCATCCGACCCGGATATTGATGTTGTAACACTCTGCACTCCATCGGGTCTGCACGCCAAACAGGCAATAACGCTGCTCGAGTCGGGCAAGCATGTTATAGTCGAAAAGCCGCTTGCCATCTCCATCGAAGATGCGGATAAAGTTATAAATACTGCAGACCAAATGGGTGTGAAGCTGGGTGTTGTCTCACAAAGACGCTATGACCCTGCCATTGCCGCCATAAAGTCTGCAGTCGATAATGGTCTGTTCGGAAGACTGATCCTGCTCAACGGTCATGTGCACTATTATAGAAAGCCCGAATATTACTCATCCAGTGATTGGCGAGGGACTTGGAGCATGGACGGCGGCGGCGCACTGATGAACCAGGGCATTCATGCGGTCGACCTGATAAGATGGATCGGCGGGCCGGTCAAAAGCATTTGCGCAAATGCGCGGACGCTCCACCACGATATCGAAGTGGAAGACACGCTTGTGGCCTCGCTGGAATTTGAAAATGGTACGCTGGGCACTCTCCAATCAACAACATGCGCATATCCGGGTCTGCATGTACGCCTGGAAGTTTTGGGTGATGCCGGAACGGCTGTCATTGAAGACAGTGATATAGTATACTGGAAGACGAAAGATGAAGCGCCCTGCCCCGCCCTGTCCAAAAACAGTTCAATCGGCAGTGGGTCATATAACCCCATGGCCTTTTCGGCTGCGGGACATATAGCTCAGTTCAAAGACTTTATCAACGCAATCGATGAAGACAGGAAACCGGCTATCGACGGGGTCGAAGGACGCAGGGCTGTCGAGATCGTGCTTGGAGCATACGCGTCCAGCCGGACGGGCAAACCACTAAGTTTACCTCTCAAAATAGATACAGCCTGCAGGAGTTCAAACCTATAAGCAATTTACGCTATATAAATCGCACTTCTCAGCATAAAATCCGTATGTGTTAAAGTGCAATCCCTAATACAAGTTTATGGGCGTAGTTTACTTAGCATCTTATTTCTAATCTTCTAACATCCAATTTGGGGGTAGTGTTTTGTCGAATAAAGTAAGAGTAGCAATAATTGGTCTGGATACCACCCACAGCCTCGCGTTCTCCGGGAGCATGAATGATCCTGAATGCCCTGATGAGCGCAAAATTGTTGGGATGAAAGCGGTCAGTTGTCTGAGATTCTCCACACCGTTTCAGAGTGAAGAGGGTCTGAACGAGAGACAGCAGCAGTTGGAATCTTGGGGTGTGCCGGTCACACTCGATTTTGATGAGGCCGTAGCTGACTGCGACGCGATCATGCTTGAAATTAACGATCCTGCATATCATCTTGAATATTTCAATCGAGCAGCAGAACTTGGCAAGCCTATGTTTTTAGACAAACCCCTTGCCGACACAATCGAGAACGGCAGAAAAATCCATGATCTGGCTGTCTACAAAAAACTAAAAGTCTTCTCCGCATCTTCGCTCAGGTTCGTCAGTGAACTCCAGGATGCTGCCGGTCAGATACCTGAGCCCAAAATGGTCTGGACATATGGCCCACTCGGCGAGGCTCCGGCAGGCAGTTCCATTATCTGGTACGGCGTCCATGCCTTCGAGATGCTCCAGAGAGCCATAGGCAGCGGCGCAGTAAGTGTTCAGTCTGCCAATACATCGACCGGTGTGGTCTGCACGGTGGATTATGATGATGGACGCCGGGGAGTGGTCGAACTGACAAAAGGCTATTGGACCTATGGCGGGTGTCTGCGAGATAAAGAGCATGCAGTCTCATACACGGTGGATATGTCCAAATCATATACCTCGTTATTGCAAAAAGTTCAGGCGTTCTTCAATGGAACCGAGCAGCCGGCAACTATGGACGATGCGCTCGAAATTATGGCGCTTCTGGATGCAGCAGAGAAGTCGTCACAGTCGAATAAACCGGAAAAGGTTGTGCGCGGATAAAATGACGGGCAGAGAACTGATAATCAAGTGCCTTAATTTTGAGGGACCAGAGCGGTGTCCCTGCTGTTTGCCGGAACCATATGTGAGTGACTTGTGCATTCTTGGCATCACTGATGACCCAGATTGGAAGCCATGGCGAACATGGGAGTGCGAAGGCTATATGCAGTGGGAAGACGAGTGGCACAACGTCTGGAAATGCCTGCCGAACACTAAACAGGGCGAAGTCGTAGAAGGCGTTATTAAGGACTGGTCCGACCTGGACAGCTATGTAATGCCTCGTCTGGATTTGCCTCTTCGGTATGAATGCGCAAAAGATATCTTCGCACAAAACTCTGATAAGTATAGACTGGGAACGTTGAAAGGGTTCCCATTTGCTATCATGCGTTATATGCGCAGGATTGAGGAGTTTCTGGCGGACGTGCTGCTTTACCCTGATAAAGTAAATGCTCTGCAGCGCAAGATAGTCGACCTGCTCAAGGGCTGCATGACGCAGTGGTCAAAAGCAGGCGCGGACGGTGTGTTCTTCTACGAAGACTGGGGAACTCAAGAGAGGCTACTGGTCTCACCCAAGCTCTGGCATGAGATGTTTGAGTGGGGATTTAGAGAACTGGTGGACCATGCAGACAGCCTGGGGCTTACCGTATGGATGCACTCCTGCGGATATATAAAGGATATCATCCCAACTCTTTCAGATATAGGCATTAAGGTGCTTCAGCTTCAACAGCCCACACTCTCGGGGTTGGATTTCCTGGCAGAAACTTGCAAGGGCAAGACCACAATCTGGTCACCCGTGGATATTCAGCGTGACCTGCCGACTGGCGATGAACAACATATCCGTGAAAAAGCACGCGAACTCATAGACAAGCTCGGGTCGAATGGCGGTGGGTTCATATGTGGATATTATAGTGATGTGCGCTCGCTGGGCGTCGAGCCTGAATGGCAGGAGTGGGCACACGATGAGTTCACGAAATACGCTGGTTCGGTTCGCCGCCAAAAGGCAGTTCGATAATATTCATACACAATGTGTTCAGCATATTTGTGGTTGAAAAGGACAGTAATGAACAATGAATGATGTAAGGTTCGGCATAATCGGATGTGGGGTGATTGCGCCATGTCATACATACGGCATAGAAAACTCCGAAGGCGCAAGGCTTGTCGCTGTCTGTGACGTCGTAAAGGAAAAAGCCAAAGCCATCTCTGAAGAGAACGGCAGCCCTAAGGTTTATACAAACTACAAAAAGCTGCTTGCCGATCCCGAGGTGGACGCAGTGTGTATATGCACGCCGTCCGGGCTGCATGCAAAGATAGGGATAGATGCCGCAAAAGCAGGCAAGCATGTATTGTCCGAAAAGCCCATCGACATTACGCTCAAAAATATAGATGCTCTGATAGATGCCTGCCATAAGGCAAATGTAAAGCTCGGCGGCATTTTCCAGAGAAGAACATCCGAAAACTGGATCAAAGTGAGAAACGCAGTGCGCGGCGGCAAACTCGGAAAGATGGTGCTCGGCGACGCATACATCAAATATTATCGAAGTCAGGAATATTACGATTCGGGTGACTGGCGCGGCACATGGAAACTTGACGGCGGCGGAGCATTGATGAACCAGGGCGTCCACTGCATCGACCTGCTCAACTGGATAATGGGTCCAATCGAAAGTATCTATGCGCATGCAGCGCCGCTTGTGCGCAATATAGAGGTAGAAGACACGGCTGTTGCGGCAGTTAAGTTCAAAAACGGCGCGTTCGGCGTAATCGAATGCACCACTTCTGTGAACCCTGGGCTCAACCATAGAATGGAATTTCATGGTGAAAACGGCAGCATACGCATCGAGGGAGAACAGATTATTGACTGGAATGTCCCTGATGATGGAAAGCCGGAAAATGTTGACGACACTAAAGACACGGCTGCGTCGGACCCGACAAATATTGGGAAAGAGGGTCACCGAATCCTGATACAAGACTTTGTCCAAGCAATACAAGACGACCGCGACCCAATGGTTACAGGCCAAGAGGCCAGAAAAGCAGTTGAACTGATCTTGGCGATCTATAAATCATCTAGAACAGGCAAGCCCATAACGCTGCCATTGAAGTAGGATCCGGTAATGATAATCGATGCGCATAATCATCCCGACTGGCACGGTCATAATCTGGATCGTTTCATAAAAAATATGGACGATCACAATATCGATATCACGTGGCTGCTCTCCTGGGAGACCCCCGCGGATGAGTATGACCCGGCGTATTTGTTCGTGCTGCCGCCGGAGGCCGGCACTAACTACGCCATTTCATTCGACAGATGTATCTCATATGTCGAGCGAGCGCCAAACAGGTTCATTCTGGGTTATGCGCCCGATCCGCGAAAACCGGACGCCATAGACAAGCTGGATGCGGCTATACGAATCTATGGAGTGCGTGTATGCGGTGAGTTGAAGCTTAGGATGATGTATGACAACCCCGACGCGATCCGCATGTTCAGATTCTGTGGCGAGAAAGGACTGCCGGTGGTGGTCCACCTCGACTATGAATTCAATTCACCAAACAAGTATCCTCGCCCGAACTATTGGTATGGCGGAGGTATTGACGCGCTCGAACGTGCAGTCAGAGCATGCCCGGAGACAATATTCCTCGGTCATGCGCCTGGGTTCTGGGCGCACATATCCGGTGACGACAAATTCGATAAAGAACCCTACCCGACCGGCAAGGTGAAGCCTGGCGGCAAGCTCATAGAGCTGCTCGAGTCATACCCGAACCTGTATTGTGATATGTCGAGCGGATCTGGCTGCAACGCTCTAGGCCGAGACCCCGAGTTCGGGCGCAAGTTCTTGATCGACTACAGCGACAGGATACTCTATGCTCGCGATTATTTCGATAACCAGCATCAGGAGTTCATAAACTCGCTCGACTTGCCCAAAGACGTGCTCGAGCGAATCTATTCCGGCAATGCATTAAAACTTGTTCCGAATGTGAGCTAAGAAGGCAGTAAACCAATGACATGTTCTAACAATTCAACCGACAACAAGCTCCCAGCTATTGCAGGCGGATCGCCTGCAAAGAGCGAGCCATTCGGCTCAGGCAAGAGGTATCTCGAAGAAGAAATGACGCAGCTCCGAGAGGTGCTGGATCAGGGAACACTTTTCTACGCTCATGGCAAAAAAGTCCATGAGATGGAACAGCGATTTACTCAGATCATGGGCACAAAATACGCCGTGGCAACCAGCAGCGGCACTGCAAGCATACATGCTGCGATGATGGCCGCCGGAATATCGCCGGGTGATGAGGTGATCGTCACACCCATCACGGACATGGGTTCTCTTGTGCCGATACTCTGGCAAGGAGCGGTGCCCATCTTCGCCGATGTCGACCCGCACTCATATGTGATAGATCCGAAGTCGGTGGAAAAGTGCATCACGGACAAAACTCGCGCAGTACTGGCGGTCCACCTATGGGGCAATGCATGTGACCTCAACGCAATGAAACCATTGTGCGACGAGCATGGCATATTTCTGATCGAGGACTGTGCTCAGGCATGGGGCTGCACATATGATGAGAAATACATCGGCACTATCGGCGATATGGGCTGCTTTAGCCTCAATGAGTTCAAGCATATATCCTGTGGCGACGGCGGTGTTGTCATCACAAACGACGATAATCTGGCGCGACGTCTTCGCCTTTCGACCGATAAATGTTACGACCGCGAGCCGGGCAAAGCCATGCGCCGGGCATTCTTCCTGGCAAACAACTATAGAATGACCGAATTGCAGGGCGCAGTGGCTCTTGCACAGAGCCATAGGCTCGAAAGCATAGTCTCCAAGCGCAGATCATGGGCCACAAAGCTGAACGAACGCCTGTCGGACGTAAAGGGGATTTTCACTCCAAAGCCGACTGCGGGATGTGACCCTTCGTGGTGGTTCTATATGCTCAGGATCGACCCGACAGCTTTCAAAGCAAACACAGATGAGTTTGCAAAAGCACTGCAGGCGGAGGGGCTGGGCGCGGGCGCGCATTACATCGCCCAATGCGTATACGAATATCCGATATTCGCGGACCACAGCGCATTCGATCACGGTGACCATCCATTCTCCAGGGTTAATTACGGCAAAGGTATGTGCCCTATGGCTGAATCAGTTCTGGAGACAGCCATCACGCTGCCAGTCAACGAGAATTTCACCGACAAAGACCTGGAAGAAACGGTGGAAGCGATAGTTAAGGTGGCTGACTGGTTCAGGGTGTGACCTTACGCCAACTCATACCGCCGTGCTCTTCCGACAGCCTGTTGCGGTGGGCAAGATCGCGGCGGTCCTTTTCCAGCATTTCGGCAGTTATCTCTATTTCTGCATCCATCTGATCGGGTGGAATTTTGTCGATGGGGAAAGGAGTTTTGTGACCCGTAAAACCTCGCCTCTGCATCTCGGCGACCTGCGCCTCATGCCGCCTGTAGAGCGCGCCGATCTTGCCTCTGAAGAGCTTCACCGCCGGATGATTACGCCATCCCCCACCTGGTGATATCAGCTCATTGGCCATGACATGCAGTTCCAAATGTTCGCCGAGCAGGTGGCGGTCATCGAGTTCGGTTACGGGTACGAACCAGATACGCATATCGATATTTTACACAGGTTATCGGGGGTTTGAATCCCCGACGCATATACCCAGAATTATGATCTATGATCATGGATCAAGTGAATGCTTGGCTCTCAACCGCATGTCCGGGCTATCGCACGAGTCTCCGATGACTATGGATCCACTGAAAACACAATGAAATTCGGCCCGTAAACTCCCACGTCCCGCAACTTAGCGACATGAGACCATTTCTGACCGGCAAGCGATTCTTTGAAACCTAATGCACCACTAATGCTCCGCACTTTCATTCCATGCTTGTCCAAAAGCGCCCTAATTGCTCTAGTCGTAGAAGACTCGTCCAAAATCCGTTGAACTTCATTATCAACCTCGGGAGGAGTATCCTCCACTTCATGACTCACTGTTCCATCAAGTGTTGATACAGTTCGGCGCATCCCAGACAGTAATTCAACCCATAAATCTCGGATAACATGCGTCTCAATCTTCACCAAGTGCAAGCTATCATGGGGATAAATGGCACGGAAGTCTGACAGACTTCGGTCCATCATCCGAAGGCATTCTTCCTTCGAGCAGGAAGACCACTCAGGTCCCCACACCGTGTCCTCGGGTTGGTTATTTGTTTTGGATGGACCACGAACCATCATTTGCCATTTATTTGAACCGACTCTCTCAAACCTGATGTTTGCGGCGTGTTTATCGTCAATAATCCATTCGTATGCAATATACTTGAAACATACATACTGCTTGTGTTTGAAAATATCTAGTCCTTGGAAGACTGGAGCACTGTTGCTGCCACCATTAGCCCTAACGATATGATGGTTAGTGCTATTGCCCCTAACAATGTGATGGGTAGTCCTATAGCCCCCGATAACAATCCCGATGGCAAATACAATTCCGAAGAGCAACACCCTATAAACGAGTTTCATATTTCTCTCCTTACAGCAGCTTTCAAACATCCACAGGAAGATAGCCTCTCACATATGGGTCTTCATAGTCTTTCTTTCGGTGTTTTCGGGAAACTAATTCCCGAAACGAGCACTTCTTCAAAATCGCTGGTGACTGATGTGTTCAACATTTCAGTGGTTCAAAGATATCGCAAGTGGATTAAGATTCTCCATGCTATAGTCCGTGATTCAAATCCCGGACTATCAGCCAGTCAACAAGCTGGTTTTATTATACCATCTACAGATATCTCGCAAAAATATGATGACTAATCCGGCACGGCGGCTTCGGCAGCGGGACTTATTCATAGTTGCAAGGTTTGAATTTGATTAGCTGCTGCCGAAGCAACGAACGCAGTGTATCGCATCCCAACTTGAGGCAACATTTGGTACCAAACGTCCGTCTATGTAAATTACGGTTGGTCGCTTGCATACCACTATAGTGTTTCACACCAGTAAAACCACATACAATCGTGCAATTTACTGACCGTAAATTGCTTAGTATAATGATATCAATAAAGCGAGGAGGCAAATAGGCAAATATGCGTTTAGCACTTATCATTATTAGCCTGCTAGCTATTTGCATGCCAGCAGCCGCTGTCGACCTGTTTTCTAATGATGTTGCTTTTTCAAAGACTGTCACGCTGGACTTGAAGGGCGAAGCGCTGTCGGATGTTGCAAAAGTTCTATCCAAAGCGGCAGGGGTCAATATCCGCCCGTCAAAAGATGTGGCCGATCAGAAGGTCACCATTCTTGTAGATAATATGCCGCTAAGAAATGTAATGAATCACCTGGCAAAACTCTTTGGCTGGAGCTGGACTGTAAAAGCCGATGACGATGGTGTTGACACTTACATCATCTATGATCCGCTGAGGCAGCAGCGGGAAGCTGATCGACAGGAGGCGCTTGATAATGCATGGCAAACTCTTGGTGCAAAGCTGGACTCGCTGTCATACAATGCGGAAGACAATGCCGGCTTCTACAAGACTCTTGCTCTTCAGCAATTCAGATCACTTTCACCAGAGTTGCGCAAGGCATATCTGTCCGGTATGCGCATTTGTTACAGCCTGGCAACTCCCAACCCTGCCTGGCGTCCTTCGCAGTTGGTAATGGATGAATTCTCCAACGCTGAGAGTCAAATGCAAAAACCGACTTACAAAGGAAACGAGGATTGGTCACCATGGACCCCGGACCCAACAACTCCCAGTGATGTCATGATCGAACTGTACTCGGCTATTGACGCGAATCTGATTGTAGCACGGTGCAAAGTCGTTGTCGGCTACACCCATCCGGATTCTAATTCGGGGTCAGGATCAATGGGAATCTACAGTGTTGTCTGCGGGTCTTCGAGATCAGCAGGGACCTCCGCGAGAGAAGGCGGGCTTGACCTGTGCGACCAGGAGATAGACAGTCCTTCAGAAACACTTCAGAACACACTGCCTGGCAAACCGGCAGACAAACTATTAAGTAAGAAGGTTTCCATAAGCTCTATGGAGCTTGTAGACGAAGGAGCTATAGCCGAGGAGAAAAACGGCACCTGTTCTGCAACCAGGACGGATCTACTCGCAGCACTGCACAACAGGCTTGGATTGCAGATATTCTCGGACTACTACAGCAGTTGGGTAGCATTCACGGATGTTCAGGACACTAGTGTAAAGCAGCTTATTGAGGAGAAACTGCCCGGTTTTGCTGCGAACTGTGGATGGGACGGCAATCTCCTTTATACACGTGTAAAGGATGTCCGAACAGCCGATGCAAAAGAGATACCTAACCGATTTCTTAGACCATGGCAGGCTGTGGTAAAGAAACAGGGCTACAGGGGTCTTGAGGAACTTGCACAGGCGGCGGCTTTTCTGAGCGGCGAGCAGAGACAGGCAATATCGGAAAACTGCCATTATCTAAAACTTGGTGAGTGTAACGAAGTCGATGATCTAGGTGGTCGTGAGAATGCTGTGTTGCGGTTCTACGGACTGCTTACCTCGAAGCAGAAAAGCGAAATTTTCTCTGGTGGAGTTGGGGCGATGGGATTAACTATGGAACAGCGTAATGCGCTGGCGGCTCTTCTCTATTCTTCCAATCCTACTCGTGTAGGCGTCTACAACAATGATGGTCTGAATATGAATGAGCCTCAAGTTGTCCGTGGTCCGTTAGGCACTCAGGCAGTTACGATTCAAATGACCTGCAGTGGAAGCTTCGTCTATCTGAAACCAGGGGATGATATTGACTCTCGTGTCTTTGAGTTAACTGTTGCAACTACCCCTGAAGAGGCCCTGCTTGCAGCGCGAAACCGTCTCGGCAGTAAAGCCGACCCGCAGAATGTGATTGCACAAAACGATATTGTCTACACTATGGCCGTACACTATGAAGGCTATAACCCGGCCATAAATCAGCTGGTCCCCGAGTTCTCAGGAACAACCAGAACATCTGAGAATTCGACATATCACCGGGTTAAGATCAAAGTGCCGGATAGGAAGAAAAGAGCAAAGTAGAGGAAAAAGCTGAGAGTCTGTTACCTCGTCGAAACAAAGATAGTCCGGGATTCAAATCTCGGACTATCAGCCAGAACGTTTTTTGCCCTTCAGGTAGCCGACAAGATGATCTGGTATATGCAATCCATCACAATGCAACCCGATGTGAATCATGGATTTCATAACATACGAACTGGCTACGTAACACGCAACAGCATCTTGCCGTATCTTACTGTGGCACTTCGAAATAGAGTGTAGATACCGGTTGCGGATTCGTTTTACATCCCTCATCTTTTCCAGAGTGACTAAGTCTGGCAATATCTGCAGTTTCTCAAGACACTCTATACGCTGCTCCTGCCTCCATGACTCACATTTTTTCTTATTCAAGGCAAATTTGCATACATCGTCTAGATTCGTGCAATCCACACTACGAGCAGCTATTGTCAATGCAAATACGGCTGCCATCTCGCAAGCATAACCACACAATGCAATACATCCTAAATTGTCGGCCAGGCAATAAGCTTGCTTTGCTGACCTAAGTGGCATCACCAGTTTTTCAATAACAGTCTTGTCCTCAAGAGCAATTAGCACATCTACGCCGTCGGCAGCTTCTTTCAATTCAACATTGCGCTGCATGATGTCCTTCACTATATCTGGTGAGTCATCTCGGAATAGTGCTTTCAAGATATCAATTGGTTTAGACTCTATATCCCCTAACCATTTCGTAAGCATTTCATAAGGACCATTAATGTCAAGATTGAGCGGTGTAATAACTACAGGTATTTCATTATTCTTTTTTGCTGCATTTTTTGTCATGACTCTATTCACAACCTCGCAATTGCCAGCAATCAATTTCGGTGCTTCGGGAACAAGTTTTTGTTGCTTCGGTAGCAGTTCCTTACAAACCCATCAATTATCCCAGCCTCGCCGCTGAAATCACATACCAACACAAGAAAAACTCATCCGCATTCTATCCGCAACCAGCCATGCTGTCAACAACCACCATATCTCAATGCGCGCGCACCACTTGTGAACAACATTTAGCTGAAATATCTTGGCCTGTTAACTACATTTTGCCTGAGTTGTTGTCTTGTAATTATGAGGAGGGTATTTTGCCGATGACCGATTCTTCGCTCTTTCGTAATTTCGTGTTTTCGTGAGAGGATAGAAATGTTGATATAAAAAAACAGCCAAAACGAACTGCTCACGCTCGAAATTTTAGAATCCACGCTCAGTTCGTTTTGACTATATTGCGTTTACTTCTTGCCGAGCATCTTTTGCAAAAACTGCCCGGTATAGCTCTCCGGCACCTCGGCGATTTGCTCGGGTGTGCCTGTGGCGACAATCGTACCGCCCTTGTCCCCGCCTTCGGGTCCCAGGTCGATTATATAGTCGGCTGTCTTGATCACATCCATATTGTGCTCGATCACAAGCACAGTGTTCCCCGCATCGACCAGACGCCCCAGCACTTCGAGGAGCTTCTTGATGTCATGGAAGTGCAGACCGGTTGTCGGCTCGTCCAGGATATAGAGGGTCTTGCCCGTGGCGCGCCTGGCAAGCTCAGTTGCCAGCTTCACACGCTGAGCTTCGCCGCCCGAGAGAGTGGTCGCAGGCTGACCCATGCGTATGTAGTCCAGCCCAACGTCATGAATAGTCTCCAAGCGGCGGTGGATCTTTGGAACGTGCTTGAAGAACTCGGTCGCCTGGCTGACCGTCATATCCAAAACATCTGCAATGCTCTTGCCCTTATACTTGATTTCGAGGGTCTCGCGGTTATATCGCTTGCCCTTGCAGACCTCGCACGGCACGTAGACATCCGGCAGAAACTGCATCTCAATCTTGATGATCCCATCGCCTTTACACGCCTCGCATCTGCCACCTTTCACGTTGAAGCTGAACCGCCCCGGCTGGTAACCTCTCACCTTGGCATCGGGCGTCTTGCTGAAAAGTTCGCGGATTACGTCGAACACGCCGGTATACGTCGCCGGGTTCGACCGAGGCGTGCGGCCAATAGGTGACTGGTCGATATCGATCACTTTGTCAATATTTTCGAGTCCTCCGACACTGTCGTGATCGCCCCAGACGCGATGTGTCCCTTCAATGGCATACATCAGCCTGGGAAACAGTGTCTCTTGTATGAGAGTGCTCTTACCGGAGCCGGACACACCCGTCACGCATATGAAAACCCCCATAGGGAACCTGGCATCAATGCTTTTCAGATTATGAGCGCGTGCGCCGTTTATCTCGATCCACTTGCCGTTGGGCTTGCGGCGCTGCTCAGGCACCGGTATAGAGAGCTTGCCGGACATATACATACCAGTGTAAGAGTCCTTTGCCGCCTTGATTTTGTCCAAAGTGCCTTCTGCGATAACTTCTCCGCCATGCTCGCCTGCACCGGGGCCTATGTCTATTATCCAGTCCGCGGACTCAATAGTTTCCTCGTCATGCTCGACCACGATTATCGTGTTGCCCAGGTCGCGCAGACGCAGCAGTGTATCGATCAGCCGCCTGTTGTCTCTCTGGTGGAGGCCGATGCTCGGCTCGTCGAGGATATACAAGACACCCATCAGTCCGCTGCCGATCTGGGTCGCCAGTCTGATCCTCTGAGCCTCGCCTCCGGCCAGAGTGGCCGCGGTCCGGTCCAGAGTCAGATACTCCAGCCCGACATCCAGCAAAAACTTGAGTCGAGCGCAAATTTCTTTGATGATCTGCTCGCCGATGATCGTCTCGCGGCGGCTGAGGCGGAGTGTGTTGAACCATTCGTATGTTGCGCCGATAGACTTATGAGCCACCTCAGAGATATTCAGCCCCCCAATAGTGACTGCCAGGCTCTCCGGCCTCAGACGTTTGCCGCCGCAGGTGGAGCACGGAATTTCGGACATGTAGTGCTCGACCTCTTCCTTGATCATATCCGAGCCAGTCTCGGAGTAGCGCCGCTGCATCAGGTTGATGATCCCCTCGAAGTGAGTGCGATATGTTCTGGTCGACCCACGGAACCGGCTGGCATATGTGACCGTTATCGGCATGCTCGTGCCATATAGCAGCGTATCGTATTGAACATCCGTCAAGTCTTTTATCGGCGTTTTGAGAGAGAAACCAAGTTCGGAGGCAAGACCTTTGAGCAGTGCCTTGATCCATTCATGCGTGCCGCGCGCGAATGGGACAATTGCTCCCTGGTCGATAGATTTGTTCTTATCCGGTATGATAAGATTGGGGTTCAGGTGTTTGTGACTGCCCAGGCCATTGCACTCTGGGCATGCGCCATAAGGAGTATTGAACGAAAAGCTCCTCGGCTCTACCTCGCCAATGCTGATCCCGCACTCGGCGCATGCGAAGTTTTCGGAGAAGATCATCTCCTCCTCACCGACCACATCCACTCCCAGCACACCGTTGCCCTTCTTGAGAGCAGTTTCCACAGAGTCATTCAGGCGCTTCTGGATACCGTCCTTGACGACCAGCCGGTCCACTACTATCTCGATGGTGTGCTGCTTGTAGCGGTCCATCTCTATGTCATCAGTAACCTCGTGCATTTCGCCATCTACACGCACACGCACGAACCCTTCCTTGCGCACATCCTCGATTAGCTTCCTATAGTGACCTTTCTTGCCGCGAACGAGTGGCGCCAGGACTTGAATCTTTGTCCCTTCGGGCAGAGCCATGATCGTGTCGACCATCTGCTCGACTGTCTGCTGGGTTATCTCACGTCCGCACTGAGGGCAATGCGGGTGTCCTATCCGGGCAAAGAGCAATCGCAAATAGTCGTATATCTCAGTGACGGTGCCGACAGTCGACCGAGGGTTGCGGGTTGTGGACTTCTGGTCTATGGAGACGGCTGGCGAAAGCCCTTGTATATCATCCACATCGGGTTTGTCCATCTGACCGAGGAACTGGCGTGCATAGCTCGACAGCGACTCCACATACCGCCTCTGACCCTCTGCGTATATGGTGTCAAACGCCAGAGACGATTTGCCCGAGCCTGAAAGACCTGTGATGACCACCATCTTGTCCCGCGGTATCTCGACACTTATATTTTTGAGGTTATTTTGCCTTGCACCTCTGATGACTATCTTGTCTTGACCCATGCTGCTCTCTATATCATCAAATTTTGGTTAACCTATTCTATCACGCCGGATGCTGCCATACAAGCGTTTTGGCGCACATATGTTCGATTATTTTCTTGAATGGCGAAGGTGTTGGAACTAATCAATTGTAGAAGAGGATATTGTTGACAGTCTGAACGATCGCAGATAGAATGCGTGTGAGTCTACCGCATCACATCAGCAAGTAAATCATGGAGTTAACTGTGATTAGATACCATTGCATTCCCATTTTTGTCGTTTTACTCAGTAATTGTCTGCCGTGTACTGCCATTCAAACAGAAAGCCATAAAATTGCTGACACTATAGGTCTGTCAGGTAATAAAGGAAAGATAGTTGACACCAAAGCGCTGGTGGTAACAATTGATATCTGGGCAGACGAAATAAACGCGGGATGCGGATTTGTATCTGGAGATGGAAGATATATAGCCACCAACTATCACAATGTCGATTGCTGTAATGAGTTCGGCAGCTTTATTGGATTAAAGAGCCCCTACGTTATCAGCCGCTATTGGGGAGACATAAGTAAGGCCAGGATTATTGCTGCAGATCCTGAGTTGGACGTTGCTATTCTTGAATTACCATGGAATAAGCATCCCGCTCTAACGCTTGCAAATGAGCAGGAAGTATTGAACACGGATAATGTATCAATATCTTCCTATAACATAAAAAGAGTCTTTACGGAGGGGAAAATTGATTTATGTACTGATTGGCTTCTTGTAACGGCCGCAGGCATAAAACACAATAAACCTCGCATGCTGTTGATGGAAGATGACAGCCAACGAATTGAGCAGGGCTGGAGTGGTTCTCCGGTTATCTCATCAAAGACAGGCAATGTGATTGGTGTGCTCAGTGGAATAGTCGATGACATAGGTATGGGTAGACCTGCAACTGCAAGATGTACTGCAAATCAATTGGCTGAAATTGCAAGCAAAATCAATGAGCCAAAGAGTGGTAAGCACCTCCAAGCATCGACAGAGAATTCAAAAGAGGCTTTCTCGAACATAATTCTTTATTTTGCTGCATCTACACTCGATGACCAAATTAAATATGCAAAAGAATTTATAAAACTGCGCCCTTCCTCTGCGTATGCGCACATGCTTCTTGCACAATCAGCATTCTATAACGATCAGATAGACCTGGCCTGGCAGCATTACAAAAAAGCACTGACGCTCGGTCCTTGCGAAGCCGGCATTCATTTCAGCTATGCCAGGTTCCTCGAAAGCTCCAGGCCGAAAGATGCTGCAATCGAATACAAAAAAGCTCTTGCACTTGACCCCAGAGATATAGAAGGACTTAGAGACTGCTTATCGCTGCTAATTAAGTTGGGGAGGAAGTCCGAAGCAGAGTTTATTGCGCATCAAGCTGCCCAGAGACAGCCCTCGATTGCTGAGATATGGAGTGTCTATTCTAATGTAATGGAACAGCTTAAAAAACCCGAAGAAGCGGCCACACTCTCAGAGAAAGCAGTTAAGCTTGTTCCCATGAATCCGGCATACAGGTTGACTCTGGCTGATTTGCTTGCGCAGTTGGGTCGATTGGACGATGCACAAACACAATACGCGGCATTACTGAAACTGGCACCAGATGATCCGAGGATTTGGTATGCATATGCGGAGTTCATCTGCAATTATAAGAAGCAAGACTACCAATTGGCGCTGGATGCGCTGGACAAGGCGTCCGCGCTCAACAAGTCGAGTATTATTTCAGCCGAAAAGATAGACAAGCTGCGAAAACGGATCAGTGAATGATGGTTGCTGCTGGAGGAACGAATGGAGTCTCATCCCAGAGTTATATCTAAATTAGTTTGCATACTATTTATTTTGGTTAGCGTTGGCACCATCAGCCTACGCATTAATGCAGATCAAATACAGAATCCTAAGGTAAAACAGCAGGAAGCCATCACATTTGAAAACGGGAAGCAGCTTGATCCTGAAGCACTGCTGATAATTATTAATTCATGGGGCAATTCATGGAAAATAGGTCCCGGATTTGTGTTTGGAGATGGCAGGTATTTAGTTGCAAGTTGCGAGTATATTGTGCAGTCACACCGCTACAACAACTTTACAGGGTTAAGTAATCCCTATGTCATCAGCCCCTATTTAGGCGACATTTGCGAGGCAAGAATTGTAGCAATTTATCCTAAATTGGACGTTGCCATTCTGAAATTGCCATGGACCAAGCATCCCGCCTTCTCGCTTGCAAAAGAGCAAGAGATATTGGACACAGATCGTGTCTTAATATCCTTCTATAATACAAAAAAAGTTCGTATGGAAAGTGAGCTTGATCTATGTACAGACAAATTAACTGTGACAGCCGTGGGTGTTAAGCATGGCCAACCGCTTATGTTGTGGATGCGTGATACCAGTCAGGAGGTCGAGTCTGTCTGGCCCGGTTCGCCGGTCATCTCATCAAACACGGGCAACATGGTTGGTATATTCCATACACGCGCACATAGTCAAAAGTTGGGCTACACTACTGCAATCGGAACATGCACCGCAAACCAATTGGCCGCAATCACGCGCAAAATCAATGAGCCAAAGAATTATAGGCCTCTCCAATCATCGACTGAGAATTCAAAAGAAGCTTTCTTAAACATAATCCACTACTTCACTGTTTCCACACTCAATGATCAGCTTTCTTGTGCCAAAGAATTAGTAAAGCTGCGCCCTTTCTCTGCGTATGCACACATGCTTCTTGCACAATCAGCATTCTATAACGATCAGATGGACTTAGCTTGGCAGCATTATAAAAAAGCATTGACGCTCGGTCCATGCGAAGCCGGCATTCATTTCAGCTATGCCAGGTTCCTCGAAAGCTCCAGGCCGAAAGATGCAGTAATCGAATACAAAAAAGCTTTTGCGCTCAACCCCAGAGATATTGAAGGACTTAGAGACTGCTTGTCACTGCTGATTAAGTTGGGAAGGAAGTCCGAGGCGGAGTCTTATGCACATCAAGCAGCCCTGAGGCAGCCCTCTATTGCAGAGATACAAAGTGCATACTCTGACGTAATGAAGCAGTATGCAAACCCAGGGGAAATTAAGTAATATACGGTCTTGATTATATCAAAGACATGTGTTCGTAATATGGGAGATGCAATTTACTTAGTGTGAATTGCTTAATCTAAATCAATCCTAAATCGGCACTTTTCACGTTCCCCCCGCTGATACATATTGTTATCTTCGGGAAGATCGACGATCTCGACCAAAGTCGCCCCCAACCGCTCGCATGTCCTACGAGAAGGTATGTTATCTGGATTACAAGTTATCCAGAGGATTGTGAGACCATGATTTTTAGCCAATGGAAAAACCAGTCGACAGGCCCGCTCAGCATAATGATGCCCGCGTGACTCAGGCTCAACGACATACCCGATATGTCCACCGTAAGTGACAATACCATCAGTATTGCCGATTCGCAGGTTGATACCACCGACCTTCTGGCCGTCAACACGCATATCGAACACATAGGCAGGAACAAAGGCGCGCGCAGGATCGCCAGGCAGCCTCTCAACAAGTATGAGTTCAAGTTCTTCGTCGACAAGATGTCCCGGGTCCATGAACTGAAACTCTTGGGCAATGTCTTTCATATCCATAGTATAACAGCAAGACAACTGCCAGGCCAATCCACGAACCCGTCGACCAAAGTCCAATAACACCTCCAATTGGTCTGACGGTTTTCAGCGCATATATCCCAAACCAATAAGAGGCAGTGGCTTACTCTCGCTTCCATTCGGATATTGGATAACACAGGCAAATCGCACCAGATTGTTTGCTCTGATATCCAGTTGTATATCCACATTCGACAAGTCTTGTTTTGCGCCGAGTTTAACGATCTCTGCCAATTCATCACTTGGCCAGTCGTCACTGGGAGGCACATTTTTCATTGTTTGTCGATAGGTCTCAAAAAAGCTGGAGATCAGGCTCTGCTGAGCTTTCGTTAATGAACCGTAGGGCAGACGGAGTTGCTTGTTATTGGTCAGACTGCTGATCTGATCATCGCCAAGTGTGCCTAAAAACTCCCATGCAGGCACCAAGATTTGATGAAGACGGGCATCTTGCGCCTTGTCGGATCCGTCCGGGAACGATTTCAGCGCATTTGCAGCTCTGACGAACCCAGAAGAAGGGTTTTTGGGCGCCCAACCTGGAAGATTGACGTTTTGCCTGCCGCAACCTGCCAATGCCAGTGCCAGAACAAAAATTGCAATCCAATACTTCATAGCTTTCTCCTCCATATTTTTTGTCTGTCACTGTTATAGACGTCCCATAGCACTGTTTTTTTGTCCTGGAAACAGATGACCGTGTCCGCCCTCCCACTCAACGTTTGTAACCGACACAAAATTATCTTGGCTGATTCAAGATAGAGTTCACTCGTTGGATGGATGCATCTTGCTTGTTATCAGATTGTATAACCAGGCGAATATCACGCCGCCTACAAACCCATCGGCTAAAGCCCACGCCAATCCAATAACGCTTCCAATTGGGCTGATGTTATAGCCTCTGTACATATAACCAAGCACGATAGGGTCATTCGTCACACCCATGAATGCCATTATCCACCATGTGAGAAAGAAAACTCCGAAACCCCACATTATTCCGCAGGTCAGACCAAAGGCCAATATGTTTAGCCGCATCGTAATATGCCTCCTTTTGTTGGTAATTCGGTTGATTTATTCCCATACTGACTCCGGTAACAAGCAACTGAAGGTCGAAATGTAACTTTGGTCGAACATTATTGGTATATGTAACCGATTTTCATCGGCGGGGAGATCGAATATGACGATTGATTCTGCAAAGCAGAGCAAAACCACGCAAAGTCTCAAGCCTGAAAAGCCACTGTCTGGAAGCGCTCACACGGCTCTGCTTGTCTGGTGTGCTCTGATTTCTTTGCTGAGCTATGTATTTGGCGCTGGCGCTATTGCAATTACCTTGGTCGTTCTTGCTATGGATATTGCTTTAATAATACCGGCTGCGAGGATCGGGTTGGCTGGAAAGATTATAGCCCCCACACAGGCAGTATACTCGCTGCTGATCACAATCATTCGCAGTTTCAAGTTCGAGGAGAGCCGAGACTGCCATATCAAACTCCCAAAATCAGTTGCGCCGAGGCTATATGAGCTTTCAACAGAGTTGGCCAGCAAAATTGGTGTTGTGCCGCCTGATGGGATAGTCCTTGAAATGGAAAACAATGCCTCGGTTCATCTATCCGGCTATCGAACCGGCAAGGGAAGCACTCGACTTATGATCGGTTTCGATATGCTGGCGATCCTCTCTGAGCAAGAACTGGCTGCGATAATGGCGCATGAACTCTCTCATGCAAAACTGATCAATCGCGGGTATCGCAATGTCGTCATAAACGGCACATATCGCTGTATCCAGATGTCGCAGGAGCTTTCATCATTGTGCTCTTCTGTCCATGAAGCAAAGCAGCGGTTTTATCTCGCTGAGATTCTCTCGGGCATCGCAGGACAATTTGCAAAACTCGCTCTCAAACTTGTATCGGCATATATGAGGCAAGATGAGTTCGCGGCAGACCGTTTGGCTGCCCGGATATGCGGAGCAGGCGCGTGCAAGAGTGCACTGCTGGCAACAGATATCGCTTCAATAAAAGGCCGGGACCTGACGTTCAAAGAGCGTCTGATGCATCTTGAACGCGATGAGAGTTTCACGGACTGGCTTCACGCCAGACTCTCCCCGGCAGATGGTGAAGAGCGAACTGAACTGGTGAATAAGACACTTGCGAACAGCAAACCAGGTGATTTCAACACCCACCCGACCACAGCCGACAGGTTGGCGATGTGGGGTGAGGGTGAAATTTCAGAGGCAGGCGAACCCGCAATCAGTCTAATCAGAGACCCGGATTTTGTGGCCAGGAAAATTGCCGACGAGATCGAGCGAGTCATCAGCTTGGCTGAGCAGGATGATACGAATAGACTGGCGCGCTGGATTCGCAAAAAATCGATCGGCCAAATGAAGTTTACTGGATGGCAGGCGCTCTTCATTATTATCGGTGTGTTCACGCTGATGTTTTTCATAGTAGGCTTGCTCAGTAGCGCATCTATTCTGGCTGTTTTGATAATGGCAGCCATCCTTGTGATCTGTGTTGCTCTGTTCCGAATTATGGGTTACAGTGAGCGCGTTGGGCTTCCATTCCCAAGTTACAGACTGGTAGATGAGAAGCTGAGGTGCAATCCTGATCCTGATGACGCGAACGACAAAGAGTTTGAGGCCATGCTTTCGAATCAAGCCAAGCCGCTCAGGATGGGCAGAGCAAACTTAGCGAGATATTGGGCAGACCGTGCCTATGCCGCTCTCAAGGAATGCGACTACAAGACAGCACTCGCCGCTTCAAGACTGGCTATCATGGCCAGCTCCAAATGTGACGAGGCTCTTTTGGCTAACGGCGTATCTGAGGCCTATTTCGGCAACGCGGACGCCTCGAATCGGTCAATCAACACTATATACAGCCGCTGCAACCTCGTCGGCACGTTGACATGGGGATTTGGATGGGCATTTGCGCTGCAGAGAAGCTGGAACGCTGCTGAAGTTTATCTGATTGACGCTGCAGCGCGATACCCTAATGAGCCGACCGTGCTTGCGCTGCTTGCGAGATGTCAGTGGGAGCGCGAAAAACTAAATGAAGCCCTGTTCAACATACGACGTGCAGTGAGCCTGGCGCCGAACGATCATTCGCTGCGATTGCTTTTGACCAAGGTGCTGCTTGACTTGCGGCGAGCAAAAGCGGCAAATGAGCAGATCGCGATCATTCAAAAGGAACAACCCGATGATTATGAGGTTATGCTATGCGCACTCGTTGCAGAAACATTTCTTGGACATGCAGATGATGCCGATAATATGATAAATACACTTCTTGAAAAAGAGCCGGGACCAAAAACCCTTGGGACAGTGGGCAGAATTTGTTTTGATGCAGGGGAGATGGAAAAGGCGAAACACTACCTGGAAGCAGTGGTTGAGCTTGGATTCAGTCCATCGTCATTACTCTGTCTTGCGAACATAGAATATCAAAATGAAAATAAAGAACGTGCGCACAGCCTGCTTCTTGAAGCATTAAACGTATGCAAGGAGACTCTCCCTGACGCAACACCCGTTGAGGAATTGCTTCCCGGCATATTCAAGGGGCTGACTTCGTGTGAAGAGTCAACATCTGAATGCACGGCGTGGGTATCGACCATTGACCTTGACGGCTCACCGCTGAAGATGAAGAGAATGTCGCTGCTGGTCTGCGCACCGAACATTGAGACTGCAAAGGATTACATCTGGAGTATATATGAAGCCATGCATCCCGGCCGTATACTGGATTCGATCAAAGTGCATTGGGAACGCGCTCCAAAGGATCAGCAGCCCACGGAGCCGATCAGTACCGGCATCTATGGTTTCATTCCATACACGTAATAAAAAAGCCGGGACAAAATGCCCCGGCTTTTTGCTATTTTATTATCAGCCGATCACCTGACAAACAGCATCTGCGCATATGTCGGCAGCGGCCACATATCTGCATCCACTATCATCTCAAGTGCATCGACAGCCTTGCGGACCTCGGCCATTGCCGGAATTACGCTGTCACGATAAGCGCGAGCCTGCTTCGGCACATCCTCGACAGATGCGGACTTTTCGACAGCCTCTTCGAGCTTGACGATGCCTACCTGCAGGTCGTCGATCAGTGAGCAGACATCGGTCAGTATCTTGCTCTGAGCCTTTGAGGTTGCGCCTGCAGCCTTCACCGAGTTGATGGTGTTTGCGACCATGCTCGAATATTCGATCGCGACCGGCAGAATCTGGCGCTTTGCGATATTTATCGTGGTCAGACCCTCAATATTGATCTCTTTGCAGTATCTTTCGAGCAGGATTTCGTAGCGCGCATGCCACTCATGCTCGGAAAGGACCCCATGCTTGGAGAAGAGCTTGACAACATCCGGCTCCAGCATAGCATCGAGCGAATCCACCGAGTTGCAAATGTTCGGGAGACCACGCTTCTCCGCTTCAACGGTCCATTCTTCTGTGTAGTTGTCACCATTGAAGATAATCTTCTTATGTTCGGTTGCGATCTTGGCCAGGATTTCCTGAGCCTTGGCGCTCACGTCCGGAGCTTTCTCCAATGCATCAGCGACTTCCGAGAGCACATCGGCCACGATGCTGTTTAGTACAAAGTTCGGACCGGCAGTAGACTGTGTCGAGCCGACCATTCTGAACTCGAACTTGTTGCCTGTGAATGCAAACGGCGATGTCCTGTTGCGGTCGGTGCAGTCCATCGGCAGCTTGGGCAGTGTGCTGACACCCAGCTTGAGTTCTCCGCCGGACTTGCTGCTCTTCGCGCCGCCGTTTCCGAGCTGCTTGAATATATCGGTGAGCTGATCGCCGAGGAAGATCGAGACGATCGCAGGCGGTGCTTCGTTGGCTCCCAGACGATGGTCGTTGCCGGAGGTCGCCACACTTGCGCGCAGTATCTTGGCATACTTGTCGACCGCTCTGATTATGGAGCACAGGAAGATAAGGAACTGCTCGTTCTCATGCGGGGTCTTGCCCGGATCGAGCAGATTGATGCCGTCATCGGTCACGATAGACCAGTTGTTGTGCTTGCCCGAACCGTTCACTCCGGCGAAGGGCTTTTCATGCAGCAGGCAGACGAAACCATGGCGGATGGCCACTTTCTGCATGGTCTCCATGGTGAGCTGGTTGTGGTCTGTGGCGACGTTGACAGTCGCGAATATGGGAGCCAGCTCATACTGAGCAGGCGATACTTCATTGTGCTGTGTTTTGGCCGATACGCCCAGTTTCCAGAGTTCTTCGTTGACTTCGGTCATGAATGACGCCACTCGCTCGTGGATTGTGCCGAAGTAGTGGTCTTCCATCTCCTGACCTTTGGGCGGCGGCGCGCCGAAGAGAGTGCGTCCGCACAGGATAAGATCCATTCTCTCTTTAACAAAATCGGCATCGACCAGGAAATATTCCTGCTCAGGGCCGAGTGTGGCGGTCACATGATTGGATGATGTGTTGCCGAGGGCACGCAGCACGCGGACAGCCTGTTTGCTCAGGATATCCATAGAGCGAAGCAGAGGAGTTTTCTTGTCGAGCGCCTCGCTGGTATATGAGCAGAACGCGCTCGGAATATACAGAGAGATGCTGTCGCCGCTTTCCTTGACGAAAACCGGGGAAGTGCAGTCCCATGCCGTATAGCCGCGAGCCTCGAATGTTGCACGCAGCCCACCGGATGGAAACGATGAAGCATCGGGTTCACCCTGAATAAGTTCCTTGCCGCTGAACTCCATAATAGTGCGGCCGTCACCTGTCGGGGATATGAATGCATCATGCTTTTCAGCGGTCACACCGGTCATCGGCTGGAACCAGTGGCAGAAATGTGTTGCGCCTTTTTCGATGGCCCAGTCTTTCATTGCACTTGCCACAGTAGCGGCTATGCTCGGATCCAGCGGGGCGCCGCCATCAATTGTGCGCTTGATGGACTTGTATACATCCTTGGGCAAGCGTTCACGCATAACCGCTTCGCTGAATACATTGGAGCCGTACAAACTGCTGACCGGCTCGCTTCCATTTAGGTTACTCATCAGTTATCTTCCTCTCTTATTGAATCCAGGCTTACATAGCCGCGGATGCGCCCTTGCATTTTCGTGCTATTATAATAACACCGTACGGCTCAGTTTTTCGGTACTATTATCCTAGCCAATTGTTTCATGTTTGTTTCGCAAGGTTTAAGCGTTTGTATCGGCAGGTACGCATATGGGCAATGCACACGCATTTGCAGGATGATTTGCACCGTCCACTGAACTATTTACCTGAAATTTTCGTCATGTAAGGGGTGTTGAACGTTATACACAAATTTCATGTTATCACGATAATCGCGGCGCTGCTGACTTTCGCAGGCAGCGCATGTTTTTGTGCGCCTGAGGACTATTTGGGGCATGTAGCGGACGGCCTGAGCGAACTGGAACAGGGCAAGACAAATGAGAGCGCAGCCGCTCTGAAAGAAGCTCTTGCCTGCAACTCCGGTGACACGCTGGCACATGTCGCGCTGGGCGTAACTCTGCTTTGCGGAGGCCGTTCCGAAGGTGCCGTAGCCGAGTTTGACCGGGCGCTTGACCTCAACAAGCACTGCTCCTGCGCATACTACTGCAAAGGGCTCAATTACCTGAGCAAGAACAAGCTCAAGGAAGCAGCAGAATGTTTTTCCCAGGCTCGTGACCTGCCCACAAAAGGCGCGACAGAGTATGTGAAGGCCATCGAGTCGGGAAAATATGCGGTCGACGCGGGCGAGGATGAGTCTCTGCAGGCGATGAGCGCGCTGTGTCAGATGAGCAAAGGCGATTACTCCGAGGCAATGGCCCTGCTTACGGCTCTTCAGGACAAGTCTTCGGACGATGCGTTTGGTGAGCGCATAGGCTGCCTGATGACGTTCCTCAAAAGCGCACCAATCCAATTCACCGGCTGGCCGATAAAGGACCCGGACTACAAAACAAAACCTTCCAAATTGCCTCAGGTCTCCGGCACGATCACACTAAAAGCCGACCTCAGCAAGGCGGACAGCGTAATCATTGTTTCGTTTCATGTGGACGGCAAATTCGTCGGGATGACCAATAATCCGCCGTTTTCATACTCATGGGATACGACCCGGTTTGCAAACGGCACTCACACGGTCAAGATCATCGGCACCGACACATATGGGTCCGCTGTAAGCGAAAAGAGCATCCAGGTGATGGTGCAAAATGCCGTGTCGAGCGCAGTATCAGAGCCTGTCTCCGGCGATGAAGCGATTAAATTGTGGGCGCGGCTTTGGAGAATTATGTGTCTGAAGCCCTCGCGGGCAGGGATCAACTATAATCTGGCACACTGCGCCGTCAAGATGCATGATGAACCGACTGCGGTCGATGCGCTGGAACGGACAATCGCGGCAAACCCGAATTATCTGGACGCATCCGATTTGATTGCAAGGCTCAACAGCACTCGCGGGAACACTGCCAAGCTCTATGGCGTCAAGACAAGTAGGAAGATAATAGCGCTTTCATTTGACGACGGACCCAAACCCGATTCCGGCGTGCTTCTCGATATCTTGAAGCAAAAAGGCGTCAGGGCGACTTTTTTCGTAGTCGGCAAGCAGGCCGAGGCTTTCCCTGATATAGTCAAGCGCATGGCTGGTGAGGGTCACGATATCCAAAACCATACGTATAACCACCGGGCGCTGGAGTTTCTCAGCCCCAAGGAAATAGAGCAGGAAATAGCTGCCGGATCGGTGTGTGTCCGCAAGATAACCGGCAGAGGCACACATTTTATCAGGCCGCCTGGAGCGCGGGCAGGCAAGCGACTGCCTGAGATCGTCAAACAGCTCGGCATGACGGCCGTCTATTGGACTGCCAACTGCGCATCGGTCGAAGGTACGTCGAAAGAAAAAATGTTCAGGTACGTCGTCTCATCGGCAAGGCCGGGGGGAATAATACTTATGCACAACCTGGAGGGGGTGACCCTGCAGGCACTGCCGGATATCATCGATGCGCTTAAGAAGAAAGGCTACACATTTGTGACTATATCTGAACTGGCGACAGAGAATGAAGTAAAAAAATAGCCGAAGGCGAAGGAAAACGGCGATGAGAAGTATAAGTGCTATAAGACAGCGAGTCGTCTCGCAAACTGAGGAGTTAGGTTCCATGTTCTTGATTCGGAGAGCATCTGTCATATTGGCAGGGGCAGTATTAATATCTTCATTGGCTTCAGGCAGTCTATGGGCAGCCAAGGGTTCGTCAAAAGTATACGTGCCGGCAAAGATCATCAAAGGCTCATCTGTTACAAAGGGACGGGCTTTCTACAAAACCGGTGTTCCCGAAGACAGTCTCGCCGGTATCCGCCTTGGACGTCCGGCAAGAGAAATACTCGGCAAGTGGGGCAACCCATCCAGGGTCACGGTCGGCTCTCCACAGACGGATCAGAACGCCACACCTGAAGGCGGACCTGCCTATACGTCGGCGATGCCTGTGGCAGGTGGAACATATAACCCTTACGCGTCGGCTGCTTCGGGCGTCAACATGGCAGCGAGTATGGTCGGACTGCAGAACCCCATTATGGGCACGACATCCGGCGGCCTGCCGGCTCTGCCCGGTATGACTATGCCCGGCGAGGGGGCTCCAACACAGTCTCAGTCAACCGGAGGGTCGAGCGCAGCTCTTTCTGAAGAAGAGGTCACATGGACCTACGACCTCCAAAACGGCATCACACTGGAGTTCATTATCACCGACGGCTTGGTCACACAGATCACTGTCGGCGGCGCGGGACCATGGGGTCTGTCCAAGACAAAGAGCGGGCTTCAACTCGGCGATACTTATAAACTTGCGCTATGGGTATGCGGTTACCCTGAGAACCAGAAGTATGTAGGCCGGTTTCTGCGAGCGAGCTACGTAAACAAGAACAGAGCACTGTATACATTCCTTAAGAACAAACTCGTCGGTGTGACCATCGCTATGGTCCCGAATGATATTACTCTTAAGTAAGATTTTTATGTGTTTAGGTTTGATGGTTTGATAGACTGATAGTTTGATGGTTTTGAACTTACGTCCTTAGTCTTGACCATCAAACCATCCGACCATCGGACTATCCGACCATGAAAAGGTGAATTGAATTGAACACCTTCCGCTACCCCGTGGAGGAGATCCGCGAACGGTGCGACCTGGTGGAGATAATCTCCGCGCATGTAGCTCTGCGGAAGACAGGCAGAACCTATAAGGGCCTGTGCCCTTTTCACAATGAAAAGACGCCGTCCTTTAATGTTGACCCGGACCGCCAGCTTTGGAAGTGTTTCGGGTGCGGCGAAGGAGGAGACGTCTTTTCTTTTGTGCAAAAAATTGAAAACCTGACATTCGGCGAGGCCGTTGAACAGCTTGCGCGAAAGGTCGGTGTCACGATTGAGCGCTCACAGCAGGCCGCCAGAGCATTAAGCGAACGGGAGCGCCTGTTCAGGGCAAACAATCTGGCGTGCACTTTCTTTCGGAAGATGCTGGCAGGCTCGTCAAAAGCTAAAGAGTATCTTGCAAAACGCGGCATTGTCGACTCGACCGTTGAAAAATACAAGCTGGGCTATGCGCTCGATGGTTGGGACAACCTGCTCAATTATCTCAAGCAGGAACGTGTCAGCCCGGCGGATGCCGTGAAGGCGGGGCTTATCAAGCCGCGAGAGAGTTCGCAGGGTTTTTACGATGTATTTCGAGACCGCCTGATGTTTCCGATCCTGGACTCGCAGGAACGGGTGATCGGTTTCGGCGGAAGGGTGATGGGAGATGGCGAGCCGAAGTATCTCAACTCGCCGGAGACGCCGCTGTTCATCAAAAATCGGACTTTGTACGGCCTCAACTTTGCCAGAAAGGCTATTACGTCGTCTGACAGCGTCTTAATAGTTGAAGGCTATATGGACGTGATCGCCGCACAGGAGGCTGGATTTGAAAACACTGTGGCAACGCTGGGAACGGCTCTCACCGAAGAACACGTAAATGTTATTGCGAGGTTCACGAAAAACGTGATCCTCTCGTTCGACTCTGATTCGGCGGGCATGAAAGCCGCCCTGAGGAGTTCACCGATTTTTGAACGCGCGGGCTTCAATACTCGTATATTGAGTATGCCCAAAGGCGAGGATCCGGACAGCATGCTTCGTGGAGGCAATGTGTCGGGTTTTGCTAACGTGATCGCATCGGCGGTGCCCATACCGGATTTCAAGATCAGGCTGATTGTCGATAAGCACGATATGCACTCCGACGAGGGCAAAGCAAACGCGCTCAAAGAGATCGCATTGGTCCTGGCCGAGATCGACAGCGTTGTGGACCGCGAAAGGTTGATAAGAAGTCTTGCAAAATATCATCCGAACTTCAGTACCGGCACGACTCTTGCAGAAGATCATTTAAGGGCTGAGGTTAATAATGCCCGGGCAAAAGTTGCCAGAAGCACAAAATATCGGCCTGAAAAAGTAATGAAGGAAACTAATGGGTCGGCGCAGAAGCCTCTAGCGAAGCCGAGTCTGGTCGAACGTTCGGAACGTTTATTATTGGGTATAATAATTCTTCAAAACCTTGATGCAAGCAAGGTATTTGAGGTGTTTTCGCCGAAGGAGTTTAGTGGAGAGCAGACACGCCTTTTGGCGAAGGCTGTGAGTAGACTCTACTCCGAGACGGGAAAAATTAACATGGAGCAGTTGCGATCTCAGATCGCGGATACTGCTTGTGAGAAATTGCTTATGGACCTGCTTATGGATATAGATGATTCCGAGCTTAATCATCCGGCCGATAAGTTGATCCAGGTAATACAAAAACATAAAAAAAATGAACAGCGTCAGCGGATGCGCGCTCTGGCCGACAAGATTCAAGCAGGTGAAATCAAGCGTGACGATCCTGAGTATGAAGAATGGGCAAAACTGGTCAAAGAAACGTCCAGTCCATGGCGGCGTTAGCAAAAAGTGGCTGCTGTTCTATATAGGTAATTAACCAGCATTATGATCAAATATACGAGTGGTATAAATCTGGTCATGCTCCGCCGGTTGAAGGGAGATGATTTAAGTGGCTGTTGAGATGAAGGGCAGTGAGAAACTGCACAAGCTTATAGAAGAGGGCAAGCGAAACGGTGCTCTGACATACGATCAGATCAACGATGCCCTCAGCCACGAGGACCTCAGCGCGGAGCAAGTCGATGACATCTTGCAGACCTTTGCGGACGAAGGGATTCGCATAGTCGAGAGGATCAAGGAGCCGCAGGGCTTTGATGAAACCGATGAGGAAGAGCATGGTGCCAAGGAGGGCGAGGCCGCCGAGGTCGACCTGACCGAGATGGAAGGCATGCCCCTGGACGACTCCGTTCGGATGTGGCTGCGAGAGATCGGCAAGACTCCGCTTCTTACGATGGATGAGGAGATTTCGCTTGCAAAGAAGATCGAGGTGGGTAATGAAGAGGCGAAGGCCGTCCTCACGGAAGCCAACCTCAGACTGGTTGTAAGCATTGCAAAGAGATATTCTGGCCGGGGAATGAGCTTCCCTGATCTGATCCAGGAGGGCAACATCGGCCTTATACGCGCGGTCGAGAAGTTCGACTATCGCAAAGGATACAAGTTCAGCACATACGCCACATGGTGGATCAGACAGGCCATCACCCGTGCAATAGCGGACCAGGGCCGAACGATCCGAATCCCGGTCCACATGGTCGAGACGATCAACCGGTATATCAAGACCTCCAGCCAACTGCTGCAGGACCTTGGTAGAGCGCCCACCTCGGACGAGATCGCCCGCGAAATGGGCATCCCGACTGACAGGGTAAGCGAGATCATACGAATCGCGCCGGAGCCGCTTTCACTTGAAACGCCAATCGGCGAGGAAGAGGACAGCCATCTGGCCGACTTTATAGAGGATCAGGAAGCGATATCGCCTGCTGAGGCGGCATCCAATATGATCCTGCGCGAAAAGATCGAGGAGTCTCTCAATAAACTGACTCCCCGCGAGCGCGACGTGCTGAAGATGCGTTTCGGTCTGGATGACGGCTACTCACGCACCCTTGAAGAGGTCGGCAGACACTTCAAGGTCACTCGCGAGCGCATCCGCCAGATCGAAGCCAAAGCGCTGAAGAAGCTCCGACACCCGAGCCGGAGCAAGAAACTGCGAGATTATCTCGAATAATAGTTTCGAGTTTTGTGTTAATGAGTTGTGAGTTAAAAGCCCGCCTTTATGAGGTGGGCTTTTTGACTGATTTAGTATTTGAGATTTTGTATTGATTATTTCAACTTCACAAGTTGCTTCGGTAGCAGCCAATCTTGCATAGCCTGTCAATTTACAGCTATCTCGCTGCCGAAGCAACGAATAGCACAGTAATTAGTCAGCGATAATCTACTAAGCTCTTGCGAGAATTCTCGTTTTTATCTAGAGCGCCGTTTTATTCCCCAAAGTCCTGCCATTCCGCCAAGTAAAACGATGATCGAGGATGGCTCGGGGACTGCTGCTGAGACACGAAAGCCTATATTGGATTCTTCACCCGATGGAGCACCCATGCTATGGCGGAATGTCGCCTTTAGGTCACGGTCGAAACTGTCGAGCATGCCGCCGCGGAGACCGCGGAGATCGTAATACGTATCCTCGTACACAGTCTCGTTCCACTCCCAGAGATTACCGCCCTGATCGTATGTGCCGTATGCACTGGCATACGCATAGGAGCCGACGCTGGTCGTATGTCCCACAGAAGAATAATAGTTGGCCATGCCGGTGTCGATGAAATCGCTTTGGTGGGGATAGTCCCAGTAACCGGCATCGGTCCCGCCACCCTTGTAGTAGGCGGCCTTATACCATTCGTCCTCACTGGTAACGGCCCACTTCCAACCGGCATTTCTCTGAATAGTAATCCCTTTGTTGCCAGTGTAGCCGTCTAGAGTATATGCCCCGGTCTCGGTATCGCCATCTTTCTGGCCGTTACCAAGCCAATTGGTAAATCTGCAGGCATCCCAATAGCTCACATAGTTTACCGGTCGATTCGCCCAATCATCTTCCACTATATAGCTGTAGTCTCCGTATGTTCCAGTTCGCTGAATATGACAGCCATTTGCCATACTGGTACTATATAGACCATAGGGGTCGGACTTTGCCTTGGAGTTGAGGAAATCGGTGTATTGCTTGGCGGTTACTTCATACTTGCCAATGCTGTAAGTATAATCGACCGAACCGCAGATTCGATCAGTGCCATATCCTCCGGCGCTTAATCCTGAAAGCTCGCCCGTATTGCCCGGATCACCCACAAATACTGTTTCAAGATTTGTATATCCGGCGCCCAGATTGTATACATCCGCCTGAGCCGGTGTAACCGAGATCAAAACCGCCATTAGCATTAATGCATATGTTCGTATCGACATCACTTCCTCCTACCATCAGGCATCTGACTCATCCATTATCATAATAATGCCTGCAAGATTCATGCCAAATAATTACTGCCTTTAGTTGCTTCGGCAACAGCCAATCTCGCACAGCCTGTCAATTTCCAGCTATCTCGCTGCCGAAGTCGCCGAAATATTGGATTGATAGATACTAAGGGAAATTATCAATCTATTTGACCCCAAAAGACAGTGTAGTCGGCTACTTTGCAAAAGCCAACTTTCTCTGCTGTCAGAGAAGATGGGGTATTTCGTGCCCAACAGTCCCAATGAGCTTTGATGTTATTTGAAATGCAATGTTCAGCAAAAGCGGAGGCTGTAAGAGTTGCAAAACCTTTGTGCTGGTAATTCTCTACGGTCTCAATGCCTATTCCGATGTGGTTGTCATAAACATACTCGCCTGTGCACCAGCAGACAATCTGATCATTATGTAACGCACAAAATCCGAATGCTCTTTCAAAAAACAAGTCGATAGATGGCCACATGAACTTGATTTCATCTGTTACTTGTTCCAAGTTTGCAAGATGAGTTTCGGCAAGTAGCTGCCGGTTTATCGGGACTATTTGGCAGCCTTGAGGAACATGCTCGTGCCAATCAGGTATTTTCAGAGTATCCAATTCATAAAGATAGCGTGGAGCTTTTACTAAAACCCGCTCTGAGAAAATGTCTGGAAGTCTATCGGCCCAGGCATCTGAGCTGTAATAGACTATCATATAGGAATCAGGTGCAGGTGCAATTTCGTGGATGATTACTTGTTTGATAGCGTCGTTAAATATCTTGTTGTCTGCGCATCCTGCAACGTAGTATTGTGGACCCTTGTTCCAAAGAAAAACAGATTTCGGGTCTGTCGGATCATCTACCCATATTCTGCCGTGGCAATTGCCCGCTACTAAAGCGTTGATAACAAATTTTATATACAACGTATCAAACAATGGAACTACAGTTCGAAAGGCGTTTGGCTCAAGCTCAATAATCATAGGATACCTTTTATGCTATGTGATTTTGAACAGCATTATAGCATAGGTCGAGCCTGTTTTGTTGCTTCGGTAGCAGCAAATCTCGTATAGCCTATTAATTCGGCAATCTCGCTGCCGAAGCCGTCGAACAACACACTCCCAAAATCATCAAAGCCCGACGCACTATCAGAACTGCAAAAGCAGCTCCCATACTGCACCGGGCTCAGTTGAAATATAGTATCTAGATACAGATGTCAATGAAACCCACTATGTGCTAAAATGTCACTTACTTACACATCTGGAGAGAAATCTTGTTTGGACCAAAACTTGTAGCAACCTATGATCGTGGAGATGGCACAGTAAATCTGGAACTCGGCCTCCTCAAAGATGAGGAAGCAGCCATACGGCAGTTCAGCGAATGGATAAATGACAATCGAGTCAGATACTATATGCTGATGCAATATCCCGCGTCTATAATGCAGGAGAGAGACTGGTTAAAACGGGTAAGCGAAAACCGAGACTCAGTTACCTGGGGAATATATGCAAATGGCAGCCTGGTAGGCTCCATGGGCATCGATTCCATCGATTTTGCCCACAGTCATGCTGAGTTAGGCATCCTAATCGGCGATAAACAATGGTGGGGAAAGGGCATTGCCACAGTCGCGGAGATGCTCGCGACGGACTATGCCTTTAGCTGCATCATTCCGGGCGGTCTGAGTAAGTTATATGCATATGTGCTGGTCGGCAATGAACCGAGCAAGAAAGCTCTCAAGCATGTCGGATTCAAAGATGTCGGCATTTTACGAAGAGAGCATTATGCGCACGGGCAATGGTTCGATATATGGATCGGTGACCTGCTCCGGGAGGAATGGCTTGCTTCACGCGAAGAGCGTTTTTACTCTGCCGGAGTAACCTGCCATGACATTTGCCCTGGCTGCGATGACATACCAAAAAATCTATGAGCCGGACTTTGTTTTTCTCCCAGGATATCGGAATGAGGGAGCAATCCAAACATTATGTGCTTGTGTTGCAGACCACCATTCCGAGTCTCCTGGATGACAGCCACCAAGACCTTCGTGTTGATTGCGCTTTCCGTCTATATAGATATTCCGAAGTGCTCACAATATCTCTTGTATAAATGGTGTGCCTGCGGATAGCAGGAGTTCGGACTCATAAAGTGTGAAAACTCAAACGTGATAGCATTCTCATAGCCTGCCCTCTCAGCCGCATTGAGCTTAAGAAGCAGCTTTTCCCATTTGATCGGAGGGAACTTGATCGGCATATCCCTGTCGAATGTCTCGGAATTGGTCCAGCACTGCATTCCATGTTTATCGGCAAGCGCCTTATTAATGACAAGAAACTCCTCAAGCTCGTTAAAATCCACATGCCCATCCTGAAACGCAACTATATCCACCGCTCCATTGAGCGTAGACATTATCTGGTCCCACTCTGCTTCGTGCCGCTCTGGAGTAATTGCAGTCATGCCCTCAGACAATATCTTTTTGCCCTCGATATACGGAGAGATCAATATTGGAAGCCCACCTGAGACCTCCTTGGCATGCCGCCCGATCGACGCATATACGTCCATCACATCCGACTTGAAACGGCTGAACTCATGTGTCAAATACCAACCCTTGAAGGCGGGATAGCCGCCATACATAGCCCAAACCTCGTCTATGAGCTTAAGGTTGATATCCAGTTCCTTATCGAGTTGATTGTTCTGCACATATTCATACGAATCATACAGGCCAAAGTAGAATGCCATATCATGCTTGGCGGCAAGCTCAAGGAACATTCGGACGAGATCCACCGGCGGATTATAGCCACCCCTCATCTGCCCAAGGACTTTGGACGGAAATGTCATCCACTGCATATAGCCACAGCGAATAAGGATCACGGTCTTTATCCCAACGGCTTTCATTGCCGCAAAATCCAGGTCCCATTCGGCATATCCCCAATTCTGGTGTGGGATATCGACGCTTATCTCATCCAAAAAAGTGCCGGTAATTCTCATTGTTCTATACCTCTGTCTCTCTAATTATCTATAATCGTTACGGCAGTAGTTCATCTCCCACAGCCTGTCAATCCTCAGCTGCATTCTATTAGTAACCAGGCAGTCTGTCAACAATCTCCCCAGCCAAATGCGTGCTCACGATATACGAACAACTCCCAGGTGAAATATCATCGCCAATTAGCCCAATGTCTGCTTGGAACTGATATTACAAGGTGTATTTACGCTGCCCGACTCGCCAAATCGTTATATAAGTTGCTTTTTAACACATCACAACCCACATTTATGGCCTGCCTGGTTATACAATTTGCCTTTCAAATGCAAAAAAAGACGGTCATGCCCGCAATCCTCTTGGTTTTACGCAAATAAATCGTTAAAAAACACACGATTGCCTATTGACATTGCCGATCCGAGGTGGCATAATATAGATAATAATTTATCAATACCGTTTATCTATTAAGCAGGAATGCACATTGTAAGCTCAAATGCTGGAGGCATACAAATGGAAAATACAAAGCAAAAAGTCGGCAGTCTGCCTACGATCAGAAGACTGCCCTCCTATCTTTATTTGCTTAAGCAACTCGCCCAAAATGGCCGCGACATCGTTTCCAGCAATCATATCGCTCAATGCCTGAAGCTGGAACCGATTCAAGTGCGAAAAGACCTCGCAATCACCGGGATCGAGGGCAAACCCAAAATCGGCTACCACGTGCCGTCACTTATCAAGGCCATTGAGGAGTTTCTTGGTTGGGACAGCCATAAGGAAGTCTTTCTCGTTGGCGCAGGCAACCTCGGCAGCGCCCTGCTGGGCTACAAAGGCTTTGAGCAGCACGGAATGAAGATCATTGCTGCTTTTGACTGCGACGAGTGCAAAATCGGCACGCAAATTCACGACAGGGATGTCTTGCCGCTGGAAAAGCTGCCTGATCTTGCGCGCAGAATGAACATCAAGCTGGGCATTATTACCGTCCCTGCCGAAGCTGCTCAGCATGTCGCCGGCGTGATGGTTTCCGGTGGAATCGAAGCAATCTGGAATTTCTCACCGGTAGTGCTGGAAGTGCCCGAAGGTGTGGTCGTGCAGAATGAAGACCTTTCATCAGGCCTGGCCGTCCTATCGGTCAAGTCGTCAAAAATACCGGATATTGACCCGCAATTTCTAGCCCGCATTATTCACGATTAACGTGAATAATGCTCTCGGAGACCCGGATTATGCGAGAAGCGCATAATACGAACTAGGTTCAGGAGTAAAGTGATGCCGCAAACGCTCGAAAAAACAACCAAAAAACTACGCCAGTTCAACAAGGTATGCGAGATTCTGGACAGGTACGAACGCAATCCTGCGAAGCTGATCCCGATACTCCAGCTCGTGCAGGATGAATATCGCTACCTGCCGGAGGAGGTGCTAACATACATCGCAACCTCGCTCTCGCTTCCGCCCGCCAAGGTCTACGGAGTGGCCACATTCTATGCCCATTTCGCACTCGAACCCAAGGGCAAATACGTAATCAGGCTCTGCGACGGCACAGCCTGCCATGTCAAGAAATCGATTCCAATTTTGGAAGCCCTGCGCGAGCGTCTGGGTCTTACGGATAAGGTCAGGACTACGCCGGACATGTTGTTTACTGTCGAGACGGTCTCATGCCTGGGTGCGTGCGGGCTGGCTCCAGTTATGGTGATAAATGATGACGTCCACGGCCAGATGACACCGGAGCATGCCGTTGCGCTCATCGACGAGATAGCTGCGAAAGAAGGAAAGAAATGATTGCTGAACTGGAAAAAGTGGCAAGTGAGTTTGGTAACGCTGAAAGTAAGGTTTCAAGGCGGGTTATTATTTGCGCGGGAACAGGTTGCGTCGCAAACGGCTCGCTTAAAGTATATGCCGAGTTTATAAAACAGATTGAAAGTGCCGGTCTCGATATCGTGACCGAGCTGAAAGCCGAAGGGGCAGAGGGTGATAACCACACTTCCACTCTCCTTCAGAAATCATCATCTGCCCCTATCCGGCTTTCAAAGAGCGGCTGCCAGGGATTCTGCCAGATGGGACCGCTTGTGACCATCGAACCGGAAGGCATTCTTTATACAAAGGTCAAGCCGGAAGACGTGGCCGAAATTGTTCAGACAACTCTCATTGACCATAAGGCCGTTGAGCGTCTGCTCTATCGCGACCCCGTGAGCGGCAAGCAGTGCACCGGCACAGCCGAGATTCCATTTTATCAGAGACAGTCCAGAACGGTCTTGAAGTCCTGCGGGATCATCGACCCTGAAGACATTCGAGAATACATCCATAGCGGCGGCTACATGGCGGCAAAGAGAGCCTACACCGAGATGACACCGGAGATGGTCTGTGAAGAGATGCTCTATTCGGGTCTGAGAGGACGCGGAGGAGGCGGATTCCCAACCGGTAAGAAGTGGGACCTCACACGCATCCAGCCCGGCCCGAAGAAATACGTCATCTGCAACGGCGATGAAGGTGACCCGGGAGCATTTATGGACCGCAGCGTTATGGAGGGCAATCCTCACTCGGTAATCGAGGGAATGATGATCGCCGCGCGCGCTATAGGTGCCGACGAAGGTTACGTCTATGTCAGGCTTGAATACCCATTAGCTGTAGCGCGAATACGGCGTGCTGTGGCAGATGCAGAGGCTATAGGCGTGCTGGGTGACAACATTTTCGGGTCCGGCCACGGTTTCAAGATAAACGTAATGGAAGGCGCAGGGGCGTTTGTATGCGGTGAGGAAACTGCTTTGATCGCCTCAATTGAGGGTCAGCGTGGAATGCCCATGCCAAAGCCGCCGTTCCCGGCTCAATCGGGTCTCTGGGGCAAACCGACGGTCATAAACAATGTCGAGACTCTCGCATCTGTGCCGATTGTTATCGGAAAAGGCGCAGCCGAGTTCAGACAGCGCGGAACGGAGACCTCACCGGGCACAAAGACATTTGCACTGACAGGGCATGTGGCCAACACGGGTCTTATAGAGGTGCCGTTCGGGACCACACTGCGCGAGGTCGTATACAACATCGGCGGCGGAGTCACGGACGACCGCGGCAATGTCACCGGCGAGGGTTTCAAGGCCGTGCAGATCGGCGGGCCCTCGGGCGGGTGTCTGACTGAAGAGCATCTCGATCTGCCCTTGGACTTCGACTCACTCAAGGGTGTGGGCGCTATGGTCGGCTCAGGCGGGCTGGTCGTCATGAACAAGCAGACCTGTATGGTCAGGATCGCACGGTTCTTCATGCAGTTTACTCAGAATGAATCGTGCGGCAAGTGCGTGCTGTGCCGAGAGGGGACAAAGCAGATGCTTGCGCTGCTTGATGACATTATGGAAGGCAACGGCACGGAGAAGACGCTGGAGACACTGGAACGCACTGCCAGAGCCGTCCAGAAAGGCTCGCTATGTGGGCTTGGCAAGACCGCTCCGAACCCGATATTGTCGACCTTGAAGTATTTCAGAGCCGAGTACGAGGCTCATGTCTACCAAAAGCGCTGTCCTGCAGGTGAATGCAAGGCGCTGTTGAGGCCGACCATCGACCCGGCAAAGTGTAAAGGCTGCACAATGTGCGCAAAGAAGTGCCCTGTCGGAGCCATCACCGGTGAGCTGAAAAAGCCACATGTAATCAACCCGGATATCTGCATCAAGTGTGGAGCCTGCGCAGAAGTATGCAGGTTCAAGGCTGTCAGTGGAGTGTAAAGAATTATGGCAAACGATTTTGTTACTATAGACGGAAAAGAAATCCCAATCGAGGGCGAACGCAATCTCCTGGAGGTGGCTCGCAAGGCCGGTATAGATATACCGACTTTCTGCTACCATTCGGACTTGAGCGTATACGGCGCATGCAGGCTGTGTCTGGTCGAACTGGAGGGACGCGGCATCGTCACTTCATGCTCCACAGCTCCGGCGCCTGGCATGAAGGTCAAGACCAACACGGAAGAAATTCGTGAGATACGCAAAATCGCGGTCGAGCTTTTGCTGGCAAACCACGATCAGAACTGCCCGACCTGCCCAAAGAGCGCTACCTGCCAGCTCCAAAACCTGGCTCGCAGGCTTGGTGTCGAGGAAGTGCGTTATAAGATGACTCACAAGCCTGTCCCGGTTGACCGGACCAGCCCGTCGATTGTCCGCGACCCGAACAAGTGCATCCTCTGCGGTGACTGCGTCCGGGCATGTAATGAGATTCAGAGCATCGGCGCAATAGATTTCGTAGGACGCGGGGCAAAGACTGCCGTGCTGCCTGCCTTCGGTAAAGACCTGAACCAGGTGGAATGCGTATACTGCGGGCTTTGTGCCAGCGTATGCCCGACAGGTGCGCTGACACCCAGGTCGGAAGTGGATGAAGTTTGGAAAGATTTGGACAACCCGAAGAAGACAGTTGTTGCGCAGATTGCTCCGGCAGTGCGGGTCGCTCTTGGTGAACAGTTCGGACTGGAGCCGGGGACCATCACGACAGGCCAGATTGCCGCGGCACTGAAGTCTATGGGCTTCGACAGGGTCTACGACACATCTTTTGCGGCTGACCTGACAGTGGTCGAGGAAGCGACCGAGTTCATAGAGCGCAAGACCAAAGGCGAAAGCCTGCCGCAGTTTACGAGCTGCTGCCCGAGCTGGGTGAAGTTTGCCGAGCAGTATTACCCTGAGCTGCTGCCGAACCTGTCAAGCTGCAGGTCGCCTCAGCAGATGTTCGGCTCGCTCGCAAAAGAAACACTGCCGGGTCAACTCGGAATCGCTCTGGAGGACCTGGTAGTTGTCTCGATTATGCCATGCACAGCCAAGAAGTTCGAGGCCAAACGAGCTGAGTTCAAGCACGGCGATGTCCATGATGTGGACCATGTGATCACTACTCAGGAACTGGCGAGGATGATCGAGGAAAGCGGCCTCAGGTTCAATAAGCTCGAACCCGAGTCTTTGGATATGCCGTTCGGGTTCAAGACCGGCGCAGGCGTAATCTTTGGAGCGTCGGGTGGAGTGACTGAAGCCGTATTGCGGTTTGCAGCCGAAAAACTCAGTGGGACTCAGCTCGGGTCAGTCGATTTCAAGGCCGTTCGCGGCAGAGAAGGAGTCCGAGAGGCGACAATCAATGTCGGCGACATTGAACTGAGACTTGCCATAGTCTACGGACTTGCAAATGCCAGAAAGATAGCTGAAAAGGTCAAGGCCGGTGAGTGTGACTATGACCTGGTAGAAGTCATGACATGCCCCGGCGGGTGCATAGGTGGAGCGGGTCAGCCCGTCTCACGTGACCCTGAGACCAAGAAACTGCGCTCTCGCGGCCTGTATGACTCCGACAAGATGCTGGAGTTCCACAAATCTCAGGAAAACTATATGGTCACGGAGTGCTACTCGAACTGCCTGGGCAAAGTCGGCGGCAAGAAAGCGCATAATCTGCTCCACACGGGCTATCGCAGTCGCAAACGCATAGCGGATAGTGACCTGGACCTCTTGAGCGGCACGGATAAAGAGAAACTGCCGATCAGCGTGTGCTCCGGGACAAGCTGCATGGTTCGGGGTTCACAACAGCTTCTGCGCCAGTTGATCGAAGTAATTGAGGAGCGCGGGCTGCAAAACGCCGTAGACGTGAAAGCTACTTTCTGCTTTGAAGCATGTGACCGGGGACCGACGATCTCGGTCGGCGACACAGTGATACACAAATGCACTATCGAGAAAGCTGTGAAGGCGCTGGACAAGGAGCTTGAGCGCATAATGCAAAAGCAATAAAGGCGCATGCTTTTGTGTTAACCGCAGATGTGATAGACTCGTACTAGACTAGTCTGATTGAGAAGGCACATTATGAGCAACGATCCGAGTTCGGGACAAGTTGTATTCACAAATAAGGCGCATTGCCGGGACTGCTATCGATGCCTGCGCGTATGCCCGGTCAAAGCCATCCGCATGGAAAACGGTCAGGCATACGTCGTGCCGGAACGCTGTATTTCGTGCGGCACGTGCATCCGCGAATGTCCGCAGGGCGCAAAGCAGTTCAGAAATGACATCGAACGGGCCTCGCAGATAATAGAATCGTCGAATATGGTGGCGGCAAGCGTTGCGCCGTCATTTGCCGCCATTTTCTCCGAGCCGGAGCAAAAGCGCCTGGCGTCGGCGCTGCGCAAACTCGGCTTTTCATACGTCGGTGAGACGGCCATTGGGGCATATCAGGTCGCGCAGGAAACGGCCAAACTCTGTAAATCGGAGCCGGACAAGTCACACATTTGCACGGCATGTCCGGCGGTGGTGAAGTATGTTGAGCTTTACGAGCCGAACAGACTGAGCGATCTCACCCCAATCGTTTCGCCCATGATCGCTCATGCTCGTCATATAAAAACCAAACTCGGCAAAGATGCAAAGGTCATTTTCATAGGACCATGTGTAGCCAAGAAAGCCGAAGCAGACCGACCTGAGAACAAAAACATCGTAGACTGCGTCCTCACATTAAGCGAAATGCTGGACTGGTTCGAGCGCGAAGGAATATCCCTCTCGATGTGCGAGGAGAGCCATTTCAACGAGGAACCGAGCGGCGATGCGCGTTTCTTCCCTCTCACAGGCGGGAGCATGCGTACTGCCAATCTCGATACCGATCTGCTGGCCGCAGACACGGTTTCCGTAACCGGCATCAACGATATACGTGAAGCTCTCGCCGACTGCGGATCGGACAGCACACCGCAGGTGATCGAGCCTCTGTTTTGCGAACAGGGATGTGTCAACGGTCCGGCCATACCGGCAAAGAGCAGTCTTTTCAGAAGACGCCATGACGTGATCGACTATGCGTCCGAGCACCCAGGTTCGCATACGCCCGGTATTGAGACCGAGCATCTCGATTTGACTGCGCGGTTCAGACCCAACGCATCTTTTGATGACGAGGTCACTGAGGAACAGATCCGCGAGGTTTTGGAAAAGACGGGCAAAGCCTCTCCTGAAGACCAGCTCAACTGCGGTGCATGCGGCTATTCCTCATGCAGGGAAAAGGCAGCGGCAGTGGTTCGCGGAATGGCGGAGCTTGAGATGTGCATTCCGTACATGAAGCGCCTGGCCGAACAGCGCACCGATAAGATAATTGAGACCAGCCCCAACGGCATCGTGATCCTGGATGAGCACCTGTCGATCATTCACATGAACCCTGCGTTCAGAAAGTTCTTTATGTGTTCAGAGGCTGTGTTGGGTCGACCCATATCATACCTCATGGACCCCGACCCGTTTGAAAAACTGGCATCTGGAAATACCGGCATGATAACGACAGTAGTCCGGCACGACCGTTACAACCTGCGCTGCCATGAGATACTCTATGCGCTCCCGGAAGAGAAGCAGTATGTCGGAATCTTCGTGGATATCACCGGCAGCAACGTGAGCAAGGAGAAACTCGACCGGCTGCGAACGCAGACTGTAACCCAGGCGCGGGAATTGCTCGAACATCAGATAAACATGGCTCAGACTATAGCGAAATTCCTCGGTGAGAGCACCGGCCAGGGCGAGGCTCTGCTTGAAAAACTTATAGAGATTGCTGGCGACGATTCAGGCAAAGGCAAAGGGACCAGTGAATGGCTGAAGGATACATACACGTCGAAGTAGACACACAGCAAATCTCGAAGCGTCCGGGCGACGTCTGTGGCGATATGGCAGCCTATGAGCGGACACCATCCTCATTCACGATGGTCGTCAGCGACGGCATGGGGCATGGCATAAAGGCTCATATTGCTGCCCAGATGTGCGTCTCACGAGTGCTGGAACTGCTGCGTCAGGGCATATCGCTGCGCAAGGCATTCTCGAGCATGGTAAACACCCTGGAACAGGCGAAAGGCACCGATCTGCCATATGCGGTATTCACTGTCGCGCGTATACTCAACGATGGCGTAACCACTATCCTAACCTACGAGATGCCGCCTCCAGTGTTTGTCACCAGGCGCTACTCACAGATTCTGCGCAGGCGCGCCACTATGGAAGGCCATTCACTGATCGGTGAAGCGAACTGCCATCTTTCCATCGATGAAGGAATATTGATCGTCACGGACGGTATCACTCAGGCCGGCCTGGGTATGGGACTGGCCAACGGCTGGACTGTCGACGGCACAAGCCAGTATATAAGCGACTGCCTCAGTGATGGCGCGTCGTTGAGAAGCGTTCCCGGCTGTGTTTTGAACCGTGCGAGGGAGCTTTGGAGTGCAGGTCTGGGTGACGACTGCACAGCCGTGCTGGCATCGTGCCGGTATGGGCGCACTGTAAATATCCTTACAGGTCCTCCATCAGACAAGAAAAAGGACCATGAAGTGATCCAGCGCTTCATGCTGACGGACGGAATCAAAGTCGTCTGCGGAGGAACCACTGCGCAACTTGTGGCAAAGACTCTGGGCAAACCGCTGCTCATGGAACCCAACCCGCAGAGCATGCTCGCGCCTCCCCGCCATATAATAGACGGAATCGATCTTGTGACCGAGGGAGCCGTGACCCTCAATCAAGTATACAATGTGCTCGATGAGGACTATGGAGTCTTCGATGAGGAGAGCGGCGTCACCCAATTGCACAAATATCTCCGTGAAGCAGACCGCATCAACATCCTGCTCGGCAGCGCAGTCAATCCTGCCACAGCAGATATCAGCTTCCGCCAAAAGGGCATTCTTACAAGGCAGACCATCATCCCGTTGATAGCCGAAAAACTCAAAGATTCAGGCAAGCTGGTTGTAATCGAGCGCATATGATTTTATATTAGCCCGCATTATTCACGAGGAACGTGAATAATGCTCTCAGAGACCCGGATTATGCGGTAAGCGCATAATCCGGGTTAGGTATTTTGTATTGAGTATTTACGCCTGATGCAATCACATTCTCATCTCCTATGGGAGGCCAACATATCTAAACTGATGCCGACGCGCTTTACAGTTTTGGCTGGATGACAGCCAAATATCTCCTCACCACGAAGAATACTATTCGTCGATAATAGTGGTAATTCTGACTCCTTAGCAATATTAATACATATAGTTACGGAACAAAAAATTTTAAAACGCAGTATAATAGATATAAAGTGCTTTGTCAACTAAAGCTGCTGGAGAAATACTATGAATAAGCCACAAGCCGAACAGGACATTAAGTTGATCCGCGAGATAATGGAGCGCTCAGCAAAATACACACACTTCACCGGATTATCAGGGGTGCTTTCAGGAATAGCAGCTCTGGTCGGGACATACGCCACCTACTGGATATATGTAAATGTTTCATTGGCTGATCAGAACAAATGGAGCCTTGTAACCTGGCTTGTTGTATTTATCTTCGCAATCTCGGAAGACTTCATGCTAGCCGGGCGTAATGCAAGAAAGCAAGGGACAACGATTTGGAATCCTGTTGGCTTTCAGATAATCAAAGCCGTATTTCCTGGGGTTTTTATAGCTTTTGTAATTTCTCTTGTAGCGCTGGTTGATGGCGCAGTCGACGCAATACCCGGGGTTCTTGCTCTGGGTTATGGTGCCGCACTGTGTTCTGCAGGGCTTTTTAGTATAAAAGAAGTTTGGACCTATGGCATTATTCAGCTCATTACAGGCACAATTGCTCTTTTCTTTATGTCAAGGGTTCCTTATAGTCTCTATGCGCTTGCCCTTTCGTTTGGTGTTTACCAGATCATATTTGGTATCTGGATTGCAGTGAAGTACCACCGGTGATGTAATGGACTACGAAATAGACGAGACAATACACCAGAAAACGCGGCTTGCGATAATGGCTCATCTGGCAGCAGTCGGCGAAAGTGATTTTTTAACGCTGAAGCGTACGCTGAACCTGAGCGACGGCAACCTATCGGTTCACTCTGTTGTTCTTGAGGACAAAGGGCTGATTGAGGTGATTAAATCATTCGCAGGCAAAAAAACGCGAACTACCTACAGGATAACAGACAAAGGTCGAGAGGCCTTTGATGCATATGTAAAGAAGCTGGAGAGCATATTGAAAGGATCAACCACTCGATAATCAGAATGGTCAGTGAGGATTTTGATATGAAAAATGACCCAAAGGAACCTGAGGAAGAAGAGAAACCGACTCTATCCAGCCTGATTACGTACGGATCTATAATGATTGCAATAGCAATTATGACTGCGCCGATTATCCTGGTTCTGGATTCAGGGCATCATTAATCATTACGGAAATCAGAGACTATGCGGATAATAAAGTTTCACCCAATAGAATATGAACCGGCACCTAAAAAAACGATCAGCATGCTGGCAGTTGTCGCATATGTGCTTTCGGTTGCCGGCCCGACTGTTTTCATTCCTTGGAGTATCGCTATAAACATCTTCATCAATTCGAACAGCCCCGGCCCTCAGGATACGACTGGTTATGCATTCCTGCCGTTTTACCTCGCGCCCTTCGGATTGATCCTTGGCATTATAGCTTTAAGGCGAATTCAGAAAAGCCAGGAACCTATTCGAGGAAAAAATTATGCTTATGCAGGGATCATCATCGGTGCAATTATCACAGTTGGTTTATTCATCTTGCAGGCATGTATGGTTTGGCTTAGGAGTGAAGGAGCTATTATTTGAGAGGTAGTGTAAAAATGAACGACGAGCAACATAATGACCAGCATGGCAAGCCTGATCCCTCATTCGGCAACCTGGCGCTTTATGGATGCAGCGTAGTATTTCTGGCTTTTGTGATTGGCTTTATCATTATCACAACAGCGTACTCAGGACATTGAGATGGAGGGTGTAATGACCACACGAGCTAAATTCATCCGTAGACTCGCTATAATTTCATATTGTATCGCTGTCGGCGCTCCTGTCCTTCATCTTTTTTATTTGGGGTCAGTTGTAGATACCATTTACTGTCGCGCCGGATTGGGGTTTGAAATTTATACTGCAGTAATACGCTATATGGCTCCTACAGCAGTCGGGTTGGCCATAATCGCACTTGCTTTTACAGGACCCGGCCATATTGTCCATAGAGGGAGGAACTATGCGCTTGCGGCGATATTTGTTGGAATCCCCGCCAGTCTGATCATCTGGCTTGACCTCGGTATGTCGCAAAATGGCACCCCGGTAGCCTATAAATCCGCTTGTCAAAACAATATGAAAACGCTCGCAATAGCAATTCAGTTGTATGCCGAGGACTATGATGGAACTCTTCCAAGTTCACTTTTGTATGGACGATCAGATAGATGGAACAAGAAAGACTTTGTCAACTATGCAAAAAAACGAGGCGACGCACAAGCCATAAGAAGAAGCTGGCCTGTGCTGACCGATCCGTATATCAAAGATCACTCGGCTTTCTGGTGCCCGTCCGATCGGGCTGTCAGCGGCGGTTCAAAAACATGTGTCTCCTATTATTGGAAAGCAGCTGTTGATAGAGCTTGGTACGGTGGATTCAAGAAACTGAAGGATTTTCCGTATCCTGCCGATCAGATAATTCTCTACGAGCGAGAGAGTTGGCACTATGCTCCACAAAGTGGATTAGTAGAAGAAACAATAATCAATTGCGCATACATTGATTCACATGTAAAAGCTAATGCCATCAAGAGCAGTGGCTACACTTCTGCTGAGATTCCAACTGAGCCGTTGCCGAAAAGCGGGGTTGGTGAACCTGCTTGGTTCAATATGCCTGCGAGCGCGTTAGGAAAAATAGATTCTCTGAATCCTCAGGCTATCAAAAAAGGTGCATTCTGGAACCCAAAGAAATGGGTGGATTACTGATGAAGCGTAAGTTCCTATATTGCCGTGACCCAATATTTATATCGGTATTCGTGCTTTATTTTATGAACAGGTTCATTATCAAGCCAATAACACCGATGGCGTTTTTTCACTGCTATTTTAATGATCTGATCTGCATACCGTTCTGGTTGCCGCCGGTTTTGTGGTTTCACCGGAAATTGAGGATTCGCTGGCATGATGGTCCTCCTACTCGGTTTGAGGTGATAGTCCATCTGATCATCTGGTCGATATTTTTTGAAATGATAGCACCAGGATTGACCGGCTTTCTGCCAAAAACAGTAGGGGACCCATGGGATGTCGCAGCCTACTGGGTAGGTGGCGCGATTGCTTCGATTTTATGGGGAACGTTGGGAGGTAAATCAACAATACAGCGCAAATTCTGTGATATTCATCATAGAAATGAGGTAGTGGAATAACAGCAAGATCGCACATGATAATTTCTGTTGTGTCAATAGCAATTGTGTGCTTAACGACCGTATGAGTTTTGTAGCATATTCTGTTTGACAGCCATAAGAATGGTGGAGACAAATCTAGTGACGGACAAAAAACCGACTATAGAAGCAGGCGCTTGTGCAAAGAGTTATAAAATACATCTACATTCATCTGTGTTGTTATCAGTTGTTCTGCTGATATTTACCCTTATCTTTGCGCCAACACTTGCAATCTCCGTAATTCCAGATAGTAGATCGGAATACAGAGTTATTGTGGTTTCAATTATCACTTCTGGCGCACTTATTGCCATTATTCTTGGGATTACAGCCATAGTTCGGACCAAACATCCCTCAATGAAGAGAGAAAATCGAACAGCTTGGCTTGCTATTGTTCTTGCATGCATTAGTATGGCGATGATGTTGTTCTATGAAAAACCTAACCTGATGATAGTCCGTGGAAACCAAATAAGGCGAATGCGAGTTTATCACTTGCATGTGCTAAGCACAGCAATGATTAGTTATTGCGACGATCACTCCGGCAAATTCCCTCCTGAAAAACATTGGAACGATTCTCTTAGGCCTTACATTTCAGAGATTAACAAAACGGCGGGGAGGTTGTGCCCAGACGAGCAGATATGGATCTGCCCAATTGCTCGTGATAAGAAGCTGCCATCATACGCCTTCAACAGACAATTAAATGGATGCAACCTAAAAGACGTAAAGGATTCTGGACACACGATCATGATTTTCGAGTCTGTTTCAGGCAGAAATTTATCTGGTGGTCAAGAGTTACTAATGCCTAAGTCATATAATCCCTATCCGTATGCGGCTTTTGTCGATGAGCACGTAACAGCATGCCTGCTTAATCGAGCGTCAGTGTGGAACCCAAAAACCGATGAACAGAGGTAAAGCATGAAGGTATTGCTATCTGCCATAACTGTGATTATCACAAGTATTCTATTTGGATTATTACTATCAGCATTGTATGGAAAACAGGAACTACTATGATGACTAAAAGGATCATATTGGTTTTATTGCTCATCATTCCCGGCATTCTTGTAGCTGCAATTTGCTCGCATTATGCACTCAAAGACTGGGTTGCTCTTCAAGATTCATATCGACAATATGAAATTGTAGCCGCATCAAATTCAAGCATGCACAACCTCTTTGTTGCTCACGCCAAGCAGAATATTCATCGGATCAATCTATTTGCTGATGGTGTCTGGGCGATGTTAGGTTCCATTCTGGCAGGCACGGGAATTCATGGACTCTGTAGCATAAGTAAGACATAAACCATTAATCGGTTGACAGTAGATGTCAACAGTCAAAATCGTGATGGCTTTACCCTCTTCTCCGCGCTGCAGAACATGGACAGTTGGCTGCAGCCAGATTGCTGTTGGATTCCGGAGCGGATGTCGGTAAGCACTCGCCTATGGGTGGTGACATTCCCTTACATCGTGCAATTATGTCAGGGAATGTCGAGTTTGTGGAATTGCTATTATCTCGTGAAATCATGGTCAATGTACCATTTGGACTAGGCGGTCCAAAATATTGGAAAACTCCGCTGCAGATTGTTGTAGAGGCAAGAATGAAAAGATAGCCGATCTGCTGCGTAAGCATGGTGGGAAATCGTAGATTTTGAGATCCAGCGGAGTAAATAAACTGGGGATTAGAAGGATAAGCTGTAATGAAGAAATTAGTGAGATTGATAATTTGCATTATCATGTTGTCTCTAGTAATTCGAGCTGAGTGTGAACCTTACAGACAGGGACCATATCTTGAATCGGATATGGGTTACGAGGTTCAGCCAAATGTAAAGTGCGGCTATATCGACAAAACCGGTAAAATCGTAATCTCTGCAAACTACGGATGGGCCGAAACGTTTCATGATGGCCTCGCCGTAATCAAGACCGGTGGTTTGTATAATTCCAAATCAGGTTTTATCGATAAGACCGGTAAAGTCGTAATTCCAACTAAATTCGATAGCGCTCAAAAGTTTTCAGAGGGTCTTGCAGCAGTAGCAACCAACCAGATCGACACGGGTTTCATAGATAAGACAGGAATATTTATTATCAAGCCTCAGTTCTTTAGAGCCGGAGATTTCTCGGATGGGCTGGCTCGTGTGACTTTTGAGGCTATTCCTGAGAACTGGGGGTTCATAGATAAAGCCGGCAATATGATTATAGAACCTCAATACATCAATGCAGGTGATTTTTCAGAGGGTCTTGCCCCTGTGATGACAGGTAATCTCTTGACCGGCAAGTGGGGTTTTATAGATAAGTCGGGCAAGATGGTAATAGAACCTCAATTCTATGATGCAAAACCCTTTTCTGAAGGTTTAGCGCTAGTCCGGCTCAGCTTTGAATCCTTTAAAATGAAATGGGCATACATCGACAAGACAGGCAAAATCGTTATCGGGCCAAAGGAAGGTGGTTTCGCCAGCAGCTTCTCAGAGGGCCTTGCATCAATTGATGGTCCCGATGGCAGAGAGTATTTCGACAAGAGTGGGAAAATTGTGCTGAAGAATAGCTGCTTGCAGATGCGCAAGCTGTCGATAACCGGCGATTTTCATGAAGACCTTGCCCAGGCTAAAATCGGATCGAGGAATTTATTTGTCGACAAGACAGGGAAAGAGGTGCTGGGTCCGCTTCCTTATAAACAGGTATTCGATTTCTCGGAAGGCCTGGCAGTTGTCATAATGCCTGACAAGCCCAAAGGGAAGTATGGATACATCAATAAAAACGGCAAGGTTATAACAAAGCAGAAATATGATCAGGTTGGTGTTGCTTGCGAAGGACTTGCGCCTGTACGAATGGGAGATGAAATAACCGGCAAGTGGGGCTTTATCGATAACACGGGCAAACTTGTTATAAAGCCACAGTTCGATGTCGTTGGGAAGTGCTCGGAGGGGCTTATACCAGTAGGCTACGGTGATTTCTATGTAGGCACTTGGGGTTATATAGATAAAAAGGGAAAAACGGTTATCAAGCCTCAGTTCGATAATGCCGCTGAGTTTCATGAAGGCCTTGCCTGGGTCAGCATCGACGAAAAAGATGGCTATATAAACCATAAGGGAGAATTTGTCATTCCTCCTAAACTCAAAAACACTCAGGTTCCAGGCTTCTCTTTCTCTGATGGGCTGGCTGTTTTCGGAGTTGATACAAAGAAGAATGTGCTTGTTACAGAAGAGTTGGCACAGTACAGAATACTTATGGATCCCAACTCTCCTCTGAAAGCGGGCGATTATTTCGAGATGGAGGATATAAACTACGGCTACATCGATAAATCCGGCAAAATTGTCATAGAGCCTCGGTTTGATGATGCAACCCCTTTTTCAGAAGGGCTGGCCGCTGTTGAAATCGATGACAAGTATGGTTATATCGACAAAACAGGTAAATGGGTGATCGAGCCTCAATTCGACAAAGCCGAAGGGTTTTATGGAGGTCGTGCTTTAGTAAATCTTGGCTCTATTAATGATAATAATGCATTTATCGACAAAACCGGTAAGATTGTGATTCCTCCCAATTTTGAGCTTCCGTACTCCGATTCGGGCTATTTCTGCGATAGCCTTATGCCTATGATGCCAGAAGAACTCCGTGACAAGTTCATTTGGGGCTATATGGACAAGAACGGCAAAACCGTAATAAAACCTAAATTCGCTTTCGCCCGTGAATTCAGTGATGGCCTCGCCGCTGTGAGAGTAGGAAATAAGTGGGGCTATATAAACTCAAAAGGCCATATGGTTATAAAACCGCAATATGACGGAGCCGGTGATTTCTCCTGCGGCATAGCCGGGGTAGCCTGGGAAAAATAGGAGGGTAGATATGAGACTTTTTATTGTCCTAGCAGTTGTGATTCTTCTTAATCTATCAGCAGCAATAGCGTCTGATAATCCTCCACTTTTTCCCGTTGATGTAAAAGGAAAGTGGGGCTACATAGACAAGAACGGTCATATTGTTATCAAACCCCAATATAACTGTGCTGATTATTTCTATGAAGGGCTGGCTGTCGTAGGCACTGGTCATGGTGACTCTAGGAAGTTCGGCTGCATAGATAAAGCCGGTAACATAGTGATCGAACTTAAATATTCTCAGATATTTGAATTTTCCGAAGGACTCGCAGCGGTACAGATTGGGGATCAGCGCATGGGAAAGTGGGGATATCTGGATAAAACTGGAAAAATGGTCATTCCTGCTACTTATGATTTCGCCAATTCTTTCTATGATGGGCTGGCCGTAGTAGTAGCAGGTAATGCATGGAATGGCTACAGCATATATATAGACAAGAACGGACATCAGGCAATTAACAACAAATTTGAGTGCGCAGGTCCATTTTCGGAAGGATTAGCCGGTGTTATGGAATTCGACAAGGCATGGAAAGCAGGATATATCGATAAAACTGGCACGTATGTTATAGAAGGGCTAGGTTCCGAGCCGGATAAATTCTCAGAAGGATTAGCGCAATTTGAAGAATCAGGGACACGGAATCACGGATTTATCGACAAAACTGGAATGAGAGTAATTGCACCACAATTTGAAAGCGCAGACGACTTCTCGGAAGGTTTAGCTGTTATCAGTAAAGACTGGAAGGATGGCTATATTGACAAAGCTGGCAAGATAGTTATAGACGCAAAATTTGATAATGCTGAATCTTTTTCAGAAGGGCTCGCTGTAGTTGAGATCACAAAAAAAGATGCCTCTCCTATATTTAAGCAAGGGCAAAATATGCCGACTTTTCCCGGAAGACACGGCTACATTGATAAGACAGGCAAGATAGTGATTCAGCCTCAGTTCTATGAAGCAGAAGAATTTAAAGATAGCTTAGCCCGTGTTTGGATTGTTGACCCTGAATTTGGCGGAAAGCCATGCTACATAGATCGAACAGGAAAGTTGGTTTGGAACGGAGAGGAGAATCATCACTAGAAACCGATGCATTCACAACCACTCTACCATATAAATAAGATATCCCCATCCTTGCAGATACTGTTGTTGTAGCCACCAATGCATTTTGTATACCTGGGAACATACCTGCTGAAAATACCGTCTACCATATAAAGCACTTTGTGTAACAAAGTATATTATTAACCCTGTTCCAAAGGAACAGGAGCAGGAGGTTCCCTATGAAACGTCATGCTTGTTGCTTTCCTAGAGGTAAAGAAATGCTGAAGACCCTGGCAGCTTTAACGTTTGCATTTTGTATTTGGTTGCCTAGTGTTCACTTTTTCTTCTCACCCCGTGTTTCCAGATATCGACCTGCTCATGGTATCTCTGCACCGGCGCGGGAACTTGCTGCGGCTCAAATAGCCATGTGGTCCAACCCAACAGTCCGAGCACGAGAATTGGGCAAAATGCGAGCCGCCAATCCCGAGTGGGATTTCATGAGCCGCACCTACACTGTACTCTCTCTCGCAAATATGGCACTGCGTGATCCTTCGTATAAAAGGACGGCCTGCAAAGTCATGGATACAATCATAGATGACACGTTGAGACTTGAGAGGAAGCACAGCTTTTATTACTTCATGCTTCCCTACGGGCGTGAAGGGCACTGGACCGTCAATCCTCCGCGAAGCATTTTTGTAGACGGTGAGATTGCCATGATGCTTGCATCCAGGAGGATGGTTGAGGAGAAGCCAGCATATAAGCCACTGCTCCAAAATCGCATTAGCAATATGACCGTTCAAATGTCGAAAAGCCCGGTCCTATCGGCTGAGAGTTATCCAAATGAATGCTGGCTTTTCTGCAACACCATCGCACTAGCCTCGATTAGGATGGCGGATGTGCTTGACGGAACCGATCATTCTGAGTTTTTAGCATCCTGGCTTCGCCTAGCTAAAGCAAAGCTGATAGACCGAAAGACCGGCATTTTGATCTCGGCATTTAGTGTGAACGGCCAACCAGCCGAGTGCGGATTCGGTGCTGAGGGATCTTCTATATGGATGGCCTGCAATATGCTGCAGATCGTGGATGATGATTTCGCCCATCAACAATACCGACTCGCGAAAAAGGCGCTCAGCGCCAATGTGCTGAGGTTTGGATATGCTCGAGAGTGGCCGCGCGGCAATAACGGCAGTCTGGACATAGACTCCGGGCCGATAGCCCCACTTCTAAATATCAGTCCAAGCTCGACCGGGTTGGCTGCGATTGGAGCTGCCGCATTTGATGATGATGACTACTTCCGCGGCATATTCGCCTCAATTGAGATAGGAGCTCTGCCGGTAAAGCATGACGGTCAACTCAGATATTGTGCGAGCAATCAGGTAGGAGATGCCGTAATACTCTATGCTATGACGGAGGGACCACTATGGAACGCTGTGCTTGCAAGACTTCACTAATAACAAAATGTCTAAATACCATAGAGAAGGGACGAAGCATTACACAACTGGACAGATGGCATGTGCGAAAGGAACTTCTGAAACGAGCTATTTGGCTCTCAATCATCTACGGCGTGGCGCAGATCTTGGGATTCAGGGAGTGGACTTTAGCGCTGTTGCAAGGCGCAGTTGCCAGCCCTATGGAGCGGATCGGCTGTATGACCTATCTATTCCTTTACGGAAGCTTTATCTTTCTCGTCCCAACACTTGTGATAACAACTATACTGCTCACCATCTGGGAATGGCTTGGCCGAATTATCGCTGAGAAATGGAATCGCCATTCTGGTCGGAAAATATGAGGAGACTACCATGAAAGTCAAGTTCATCATTCCGGTGTTGTCGGATGGCCTTTACCTCTACACTCTGAATTTTGCCTGAGTTGCTATCTTATAATTAAAGTTGCTATAAAAACAGCTAACCCGGATTATGCGTCTCCCGCATAATCCGGGTTCCGAGAGCATTATTCTCACTCCTTGTAAATAATGCGTAAAAACGAACTCATCCACGCTCAGAAATCCGAATTTCACGCTCAGTTCGTTCCGGCATATTTGCAGAAAATACCCTATGCCCTATGCCTACGCGGATGGCTGTCCATCTATTTCGTCGGCCACTTTGTCTGTATCATAGTCCGCCACAATCTGCCCGTCTTCCACCATCACTATCCTCTCAGCCTCCTGCGCCAGGCGGTCATCATGCGTGACCAGCATAAACGCTATGCCGAGTTGAGAGTTGAGGTCGCGGAGCATGTCAAAGACCAGTGCGCCGTTCTGGCTGTCGAGGTTGCCGGTGGGCTCATCTGCCAGGATCAGCCTGGGACGGTTGGCCAGCGCCCGCACTATGGCCGCACGCTGCTGCTGACCACCGGAGAGTTGGGTTGGGCGGCACTTCATGCGCTCCGCCAGACCCACACGCGCCAGCAGGTGCCTTACCCACTCCAGCTCGTCCTTAGTGGGCGAGCCTTTGCGGATCGACAGCGGCATCAGCGCATTCTCCAGCACGGTGAACTCGTTCAAGAGGTAGTGGAACTGGAAGATAAAGCCTATGGTATCGCCCCGCAGGGCTGCCAGACCCTCATCGTCCAGTGTCGAGGTGTTGCAGCCGTCTATTATGACGTGCCCGGAGGTGGGTCTATCCAGTGCACCGATCATGTTGAGCATCGTGCTCTTGCCTGAACCCGATGCGCCGACCACTGCCACAAACTCGCCCGGCTCAACGCTGAAGTTGACACCACGAAGAGCCATGGTCCCCACTCCGTCACCGTATATCTTGACCAGGTCTATGGCCTGCACCACACTATCCACGCCTTATAGCCTCCACAGGGTCGAGTTTTGAGGCGCGCATCGCGGGGACCACACTGCTCAGCAGCCCCACGATGACCGCCACGGCTGATGCCAGCAGCACATACTTGATGTCCCAGTTCATAGGCACGATAGTCGCCTGCCTGCCGCCGAAGGTCTCGCCGGGAACCTGGATATTGGTCGCCAGGAAGCAGAGCCCCGTCCCGATCCCCGAACCCAGGATCGCGCCGCCTACTCCGATGCCCAGACCCTCGAGCATGAATATCTTCTGGACCTGGCGGGCGGTTGCGCCCATACTTTTGAGGATGCCTATGTCGCGTGCCTTCTGGACCACGAACACTATCATCACACTGGCGACCCCGAACGCCGATGCGAGCAGCGTCATGCCCTGAATGATAGCGGCGGCGGTATTCTGTGCGCGAAGGGTGTCTAGGAAGGCCTTGTTGGACTCCATCCAGCTGGAGACCATCAGCGGCGAGAAGCCTCTTATCTCATCGGCTATGCGCCTAGCGTCGAAAAGCCCCCTGCCGCGCACGTTAAGGGTGGTGACGTCCTTGCCTATGTTGAACATGGCCTGTGCCGCAGGCAGACCCGTATAGACCCAGGACTCGTTGGCCTGGTCGATCCCCATGTCGAAGATGCAGGCCACCCTGAAGGTCTGGATGATCCCCTGGTCCGAGACGAGTCTGATACGGCTGCCCAGCTTTGCGCCGATATCGTCGGCGAGCTTGACGCCTATGGCGGCGTTCTGGCTGTCGACGGCGTTGAAATCACCCTCGACTACCCTGTTTTTGAGCGAGAGGACCTTGATCTGCTCAGACGGAACCACGCCTATGATGATCGCACCCATGGTCTTGGCTCCGCGACTCACGAAACCGCTGCCCTCGGCTGAGGGTGCGACCCCGGATACATCCGGCAGAGCACGGATCGTGCGGCATACCCGCTGCCACTGCGAAATTTTGCGCTTCTGGGTGGACATCTTCTCGATCTTGGTGACGACCATGCCGCCCACCCCACCCTGGCCTGGAACCTGCCACAGCGGCTTGGCTCCCGGTGTGGCAGCCTCGACACTGACATGCGGAATCGAGCCGACAACGTCCTCGATTAGACCTATCTGTAGGCCGTTGATCAGAGAAGAGAGAAAGACCACCAGCAGCACACCCACCGCCACTGCGCCGACAGTAAGCTCGGTCTGGCCATGGCTGGTCAGCAGGTGCCGCCATGCGACCCTGAGTTCAAATTTACCCAACTAGCGCCTCCGGTTCGGCTTGATATCAGAGTATGCAGTGACATTATCTGCGTTGCGGACCACCTGTTCGCCGTCCCTCAAATCGCCAGTGACGACCACACCCGCACTGCCTACTGCACCAGCAGTCACTCGCACCGGCACAGCCCTGCCATGCCTGACCACGAACACCGCCGAACCGCCGCCATGGCGGGTCAGAGTATCTGCAGGAAGTATGATCCGTCGAGCCGACTTCTCGGTAATTATGTTCACGTCCACTGTGAGGTCCGGCCTGAGCCAGGTCGCATGGCTAGTCGGAGTGAGCAGTATCTGGATTGTGCCGCGCTCTGGGTTGACCTTCGAGCCGAGATCGGTCACCACTGCGCTCAGTTCGCGCCCTGGAAATGCGTCGGCAGTCACAATCGCTTTCTGGCCGACTGCCAGAGCGCTTAGGTTTTCTTCATCCGTCTCCACTTCTATAAGCGGCCTGGTCATCTCATGAAGGACCACAAGCTTCTGACCCGGCGAGATCGACTGGCCTTGCTCGACCGGAATGTCAGCCACCACACCGCTGAACGGCGCTTTCAGCTCGGACTTGGAAGACACATCCAGTGAGCGCCGATATTCGGCTCGCGCCTGACTGACATTCGCTCTTGCGGCAGTTACCTCTTCACGCCGTGGCTGGGAGAGCAGCGTGTTCAGACGCTCTCTTGCCGCAGCAACGTTCGTGTCACGGCTGGCTTTTGCCTCGGCCAGAGCCGCGTTTGCCTCGGCTATCTCATCCGAGGTCGCGCCCTCCTTGAGCAGGCTCACGCGGGACTTCTGCGCATCGACACTCGACCGGGAAGTGTCGAGATTGGTCTTAGCGTCATCGAGCTGAGACTGAGCTACCGCGCCCTGCTTGACCAGTTTTTCCAGACGTTTGTAGTCGAGCTGCGCTTTAGAGAAAATATCCTGCCTGCGCTGGAGTTCTGAATTCGCCTCTGCTATCTCTTGAGACCTGGGACCGCGCTTAACAGTCCTGAGTTTGGCCTGAGCCTGAGCAATCCTTGCCTGACCGACAGACTGCGCCTGCGCAAGGTTCGCCCTTGCCTCGCGTATCTCTGACGGAAGCGGACCACGGCTTGCACGGGCGAGTTCGGCGTTCGCACTATCCAGACCCGCTAATGCGGCATCGGCACTCGCCCTGAGTTCAGGCTGTGAAAGCGACAGGATCGGTGTGCCCGCACTGACACGGTCACCCTCCTTGACGTATATACTGCTGATGACACCCGAGGTGTCCATCCCCAGGTCGGCAACTCGATTGCCCCGAACCTTGCCCGTCGCGCCGATGGTCTCGGTGGTGGTCACAGTCTTCACCCCTGCCACATTCACAGGATGCGGCAGCGCGACATATTCATACAAGGCAAATGATATGGACAGGACTATGGCCAGTTGAACAAGCCGCTTCCACCGCTTGGCAAGAAAGCTCTTGATTTTCTGTGACCTGTCCGGTGGGCATGGTGGGGTATCTTCCGGTGGATATGGCTCAGGATGTCGATACTCCGAGCGGTGCGGCATCTCTTTCAATTCGCTTGGTGTCATATTTTTTCCTTAAAACAGCTGAGAGCAGAGAGTCGAGGGCAAAGAGCCCGGAACTGCCGGTATTTTGTAATTCGCAGACGTATTGAATACGAACTCTGCGTCCATAATAGTTCGATACGGGCGCAGGTTATACTTTATATTTTACAGATGTCGACGTATCGACACAAGCTGGCAGGCGTTTATCCGTGGAAGCCACAAGGCTCGACAGGAGGGACGCCCTCCCGGCTCATCAATCAGCAAATGCTTCACAAAAAATCTGGCTGTCCCATAAATGTGCATCCGGGGAAAGATTTCCAGGACGATCAGCAGATCAGCATTGTGTTTTTGTCATTTCCGCAAAAGCGGAAATCCAGACACTTAAGCCATATTGCAGTGCAGCGTTCTGGATCCCCGATCAGGTCGGGAATGACATTGGTTGGACACTCAGTGCTATTTCTCAATCTCAAGCATCGGATATCTTGATTGTGGTTGTTACTTTGCATTAAGATCAAGCATCTATTCCACTGAGAACGTTTTTAAGGAATCACTATGAAGCCGGAATTGCCAACCGTACATACCGATCTGATTGTCAGATGCCAGAGAGGTGATGAGCAAGCGTTCAATGATCTATATAACCTCTACGGACAGATGGTGTGGAGGCTGTGCGCACGTATGACTATCAGCGTAACCGATGCGGAAGACATGGCTCAGGAGGTATGGATTCAAGTGTGGAAACAGATTGGAACATACCGGTGTGAGTCCGCTTTCTCCACTTGGCTGTACAAGGTAACGACAAACATCTGCCTACAGCAGTTGAGAAAGCAAAAACGTGAATTGGTGTGCAGTATAGATGATATGGATCAAATCACTACAACATGCGGTAATCCTGTTGAGTGCATTAACAAAGAGTCGGTTGACTCTGAGATTACAAAGCTGCCTGAATTGCTCCGGCTGCCACTGATACTTCGTGTTTACGAAAATCTCAGCTACGCTGAAATCGCCGATATCCTGGATTGCACTACAGCCGCAGTTAAGATGAGGATATCACGTGCAAGGATGGCGCTTGCCAAGACACTGGAGGTAAATATCAAATGACATGCGAGCACTACATTGAGATGATATCTGCCGGTATTGATGACGAGCTTACTGATGTCGAGGTGACAGAGCTTGAGGATCATCTCAGAACCTGCTCTGAGTGCCGGAAGTTACAGAGCCGGGTGCAGAATCAAAATGCTGAAATGTCAGATAAGGGAGTTCCTCCGATGCCGGAGACACTGCGTGCAAATATCAGGCAAAAGCTGATGCTCACCAAGCCTAAGCCACATGCTCATATCTGGTATGTAGATGACCCATTCAGAATGATAATACCTGCAAAAAAAGAGAATAAGCCCCTTGTGATGAGTCCGTGGGGACGCGCGATATAGGAGATAAAGACCATGTTTAAGTTTCCTGAGTATGAGCCTGAAATCAGCATTACCGCTGTTGCCAATGATGATCTTGAGATCGAGTGCACAGACAATATGGGGCACTTCATCCCGCTCCATTTGGGCGGAGAGGGTGAGTTTGCGTTTTATGATTACCCCAAAGAACAACCCAATAATGGGAAGCTGGTATTCACGGGCGCCCATCTGGGAAGAGTGACACGCAGAATACGAGTGGATGACTTTGAGATATTGGAGGTCGAGGCTCGCTATCGCGAGGGGCATTCGGATTATCCCAAAGAACGGTCATTCTGGAACCATATTATCAGTGAAGGATCACTCAAGGGCATGGTGGAGATAGAGACACCGGATGCCGGGGTGTGGGCATATAAGTCCGGCACCACTACACCAAAGCCAAGACTGCTTAAGCCAGGTCTTGAAATAACCGGACATGAACCTGTATATACAATAGGAACTGAGCCGGAATATGTGGAGGAATGGGTAATGAGCGTCGGCGGTGTCCATTCTGTGAGAATTGGGTCAAAAGAATACCGATGTCTTCAGGTTACTTGGGCCAACCCAAATGGAAAAAGGCAGACTGCTGTGCAGTTTTATGTAGCTGATAACGGCAGGACAGTATTCTCTATGAGATACAACGGCCCGACATATCCGGGTTATGAGGACCTGGCGGGACATCCTGAAATTGAATATCGGGGTATCACTTGGCGGCACTGGTACGACTCCATCCCGGATATTGCTCTGATTGTTGGGCTATAAGAACAACCATAGAACAAATACACACTGCGGGCGAAGCATTTGCAGCTAGATTTCAAAGGCCAATCAAATGCGACAGGCAAATGCTTCACACCTGCCACAAGGCTCGGCAGGAGCCTCGCCCTCCCGGCTCATCAGTCGGCAGATACTTCAGCCCTACATCTGTCGCTGCCTGATTTGTTTGACTATAACCTCTTAGCCGTGTATACTAAGCCAGCTCAAATATATATGAGGATTCCAAAATGCCCGAAGAGAGCATGGAACAAAAGCTGGAGAGAATAGAAAGGCTGGCCAGAGTGGCCAGCGAATTTGATGCCGATAGCCTGGAAGAATTGCTGCTCAAGATTAAAGATAACGACAGTGATGTTCGCTCACTCGCTGCCGCTAGACTACGGAACCTCGAAGACACACGCGCAATTCCGGGACTGATCGAGTTGCTGAACGATCAATCCCCCAGAGTGCGAGCGATGGCTGCTATCGGGCTCGGCCATTATAAAGCTGTGGAAGCAAGAGACTTACTGATAGGTCGTGCCAAAGCAGATGAAGTCGGCGATGTACGGGCTATGTGTGTAAATAGCTTGAGTGATATTGGCGGCGCGGACGAAGTAATCATACAAGCACTAGACGACCCCGACTGGCATGTCAAGACGTCAGCCGCAGTCGTACTGGGCAGGAATGGTACATCGGGTGCTGCGGAAAAGATCGACAAACTGCTTGATGACACAAACTGGAGTGTTAGGTATTTCGCGAGTATGGCTCTCATGGACTTGAGCGCTGTAAGTCCGAGGGTTATAGACGCGCTCGAAAGCCTGCGTGATATACCGGAAGCACTGGACACACTGAAATGGTTCGCTGAGTCCGATATTTACTTTAAGATTTTGGAAAAGTATCCTGACGATATTGATGCGCTAGAAGAAGATGTGGAAGACGCACTAAATATCCTAAGACAAAAACACGGCAGCAAAGAAGTACCTATTCCACCCAAAGATCCTCTTGAGAAGCTTATTGCACAGGCCAGTATCATGGTTGGTAAGTAACAGTCCGTTTGCAACATCAGTCGCGGATGAAGCATTTGCGGCGAAATTTCAAAAGCCTGCCGGATGTGATCGGCAAATGCTTCAGCCCTACTGGTATACGGACGGCGGAGGATCGCGTAAAAATATCGGAGGAATGGTTCAAAGCAGATTCCTCGGCTTCGCTCGGAATGACTGAATTTGATACGATTTATAGTTTTGCAATCGGCTCCCTGTTGCCTATTACCTGTTGCCTATTTCCTATTTCCTATTACCTGATTTTTTGACTTTTAGACCTCCTACACGTATACTCAACCATGATGGTGACAAGATATACTATGATTGAAGAAATAAAAGAAGCACTCAGATATAAAGACCTGCTCAAGCAGTTGGTGATACGTGACCTTAAAGTGCGATACAAAAACTCAGTGCTCGGGTTCTTTTGGTCGCTCGTCAACCCGCTGGTGCAGGTGGCGACCATCACTATCGTGGTCAAATATATTATGCGGCTGGATATACCTAACTATTCGGCGTATCTGCTGGTGGGTTATTTGCCATGGGTCTTCTTTCAGATGGCACTGCTCGACTCCAGTCAGGTCATTTTGACTCACCGCGACCTGCTCAGGAAAGTCTATTTTCCAAGAGAAATGCTGCCGCTGTCGGTGGTGGCCGCAAATGTGATACACTTCGTGTTGGCGCTCGCCGTCTTTTTCGCGTATCTGCTCTTTTATCGCTTTTTCCTGCATGGCGCACCAATTGCCTATACTGTGGCCTGGCTGCCTGTATTGATACTGCTGGAGAGCCTGCTGTTGGTCGGGCTGACATTCGTGGTATCGAGCTTGAACGTGTTTTTTGAGGACACGAAGTATGTGCTGACTGTCCTGTTGAATGTGCTCTTTTACCTGACGCCGGTGATGTATGTTTCCGAACTGGTCTATGCAAGTCTGCCGGGGGCGCACCGCACGCTGCTCTATAAGCTCTATCTGCTGCTGCCGATGAATACGCTGACTGAAGCATACAGAAAGACACTGCTGCCTCCGTTCAAAAGCTCGAATTTACACAGTGTGCCGCTGGATTATGGTATGCTGGGTGTGTGCGCGGTAATATGCATACTTGTGGCTATCGGGGGATATGCTTACTTCAACGCCCGCAAATGGGTGTTCGCGGAGCGTATATGATGAAACCGGCAATACAACTGACCGGCATAACCAAAGCATTCGAGCTGTCCGTAGGAAAACCCGGTTCGCTGAAGTCGGCACTCATATCATTCAAACGGACACCTACACAAAAACTCCTCGCGATCAAAGATTTGAACATGACAGTGGACCATGGAGAGACCGTGGCGGTCATAGGCAAAAACGGCTCAGGAAAAAGCACGCTGCTGAGAATAATAGGCAGAGTCTATAAACCGACCACCGGGTCGGTTGAAGTGGACGGGAGAATGTCGACTATGCTCGACCTGGGAGCAGGGTTTCACCCGGATCTGACGGGCCGCGAAAATATATTCTTCAGCGCCGCCGTAATGGGGCTTTCCACTGCACAGATAAAGGGCAGGATCGACCGGATCATCGACTTTTCGGAACTCAACGACTTCATTGACTCGCCCATAAGAACATACTCGGCGGGTATGCTGATGCGCCTCGGGTTCGCCATAGCTGTCGAGACCGACCCAGATATACTCCTTATTGACGAAGTTCTGGCCGTGGGCGATGCCGCATTTCAGGAGAAGTGTTATGAGCGCATAGACTCATTCAAAGCAGATAAAAAAACCATTGTATTTGTTACTCATGACCTGGATGCGGCAAGGAAAGTGGCTACACGCACGATATGGTTCGATAAAGGCGAGGTGCGGGCGGACGGTGACACGAATGAGGTGATCGACGCTTATCTGTCTACTGTGCCTGCGCATCAGCACAGCGCTTCGGGTCGCTAAAAACTGTTTCATAAATTTATGGAGAATGGATGATGAAGATACTCTTGATACACGGTCCTAACCTGAATATGCTCGGCGAAAGAGAGCCGGGGGTATATGGGACTGAGACTATCGATATGATAAATGAGCGCTGTATGACACTCGCCAAAGAACTCAATATCGAACTGGAGATAAAACAGTCCAACCACGAAGGCGAGATTATCGACATGATCCAGGCTGCAGGCAAGAGCGCCAAAGGAATCGTGATAAACCCAGGGGCGTTCACGCACTACAGCATCGCAATACGCGATGCGCTGGCGGCTGTGAAACTGCCCGTCGTTGAAGTCCATCTCTCGAACATCCACGCAAGAGAAGAATTCCGCCACACCTCCGTCATCGCGCCAGTGGCGACCGGGCAGATTTGTGGGTTCGGCAAAGAAAGCTACCTGTTGGGCATCAGAGCGGTTGTGGAGTTGATTAGAAATGCATAGCGTGAGGTTGGCTGGAATACGTAATCAGATGAGCGCAAAGAACCTGGAAGTCATGCTCATCACGAATATGCAAAATATTTTCTACCTTAGCGGATTCACAGGGTCGACCGCCGCTATGGTAATAACTGCAGATAAATCATATATCCTCGTTGACCCGAGATACTCCATCCAGGCTCGGAGTGAGTGTAAAGACTCTGAGGTGAGGGATTATACGCGGATCGCTGCTGTTGTTGCTGCGGCCTCGCTTATTAAAGAGCTTAACGCGAAGTCTGTTGGTTATGAGGCGGATAATCTGGTGATCTCGTCGTTCGGTAAACTCAGGCGCGCGTTGGGACCAGGGATCAAATCTCGCTCGACAACAGGTATGGTTGAAAAAATACGCAGAATCAAAGACCCGGACGAACTGGCGCTCATCCGACACGCCTGCTCGATTGTCGACACAACCTTTGAGAAGATCATCCAAGAGATCAGACCGGGGATGACCGAGAATGAGATTGCGCTCTTTATAGACACCAATATGCGCAAGCTCGGAGCCGAGCACGAAGGTTTCTCCACCATAGCGGCTGCAGGACCAAACTCGGCATGCCCACACCACAGCCCGACTGACGCTATGCTCAAGACCGGCCAATTCCTTAAGATGGACTATGGCGCGCAGTATATGCGGTATAACTCAGACATCACGCGCACCATCTTTTTCGGCAAACCCACTGCGAAGCATCGCGAGGTCTATCAGACAGTGTTGGACGCTCAGATGAAGGCTATCGAATCGATTGCGCCAGGTAAGAACTGCCGCGACATAGATGCTGTCGCACGTGAATATATCGCCTCCAAAGGCTATGGCGATAATTTCGGGCATGGGCTTGGGCACTCGCTCGGGATTGACGTCCATGAAGAGCCGCGGTTCTCACCGACATGCGATGTGGTGCTTGAGCCAGGGATGGTGATGACTGTGGAACCAGGCATCTACATCGAAGGCTGGGCCGGTGTGCGCATAGAAGACGATGTGCTGGTAACCGATACCGGCTGTGAAGTGCTCACAAGTGCTAATAAAGAATTGATCTGCATATAGAGGTTGAATCCCCAAAATGTGCGTGCGGTAAAAGACTCCACCGAACAATCAAGAAACTGTTGGCGACACAAGTGGGTGAAGCATTTGCGTCCGCACTTGATGGGACTACACAAAGCATTCGGCAAATGCTTCACCCCTACAAACTCGGTACAAATATGCTACGCATAATGGCATGTCATGTGGCCACTTGCCCGGTTCGGTGGTTTGCATATGAGGGATGGAATCCCTTGAAGTGTGCGGTCGGGGAAAGATTCCACGGACAATCAAGATTAAGTCTTCGGCATCACCATTAAGCCGTATGCCTGACCACTAAACATTAGGTTAAAAGCAGATTCCTCACATTCGTTCGGAATGACTGTGATTGACACGCTTGAGATAATCAATACAAAATATCAATTACTAAATCAGTTGCCCCCTCACCCCAACCCTCTCCCCCAGGAGAGGGTGCAGAACGCTTATTGTTGCCTATTACCTATTGCCTGTTACCTACACTAAAAATTGATCTTGTGTCTGCGCATGCTCACTCCCTCCAGCAGGCCAACACCCATCATATTTGCCATCAGACTGCTGCCGCCGTAGCTGAACATCGGCAGAGGCACACCCGTCACCGGCATAATACCTATGGTCATGCCTATATTGACTACTATATGGAACAGGAACATGCCCGTCACGCCCGCGGCAATAGCGCGGCCTGTGAGGTCCTCCGTCACATTCATAATCACCAGTGCGCGCCAGATCAGGGCAAAATATAGAGCGACCAGACCCGCCGCGCCTATAAATCCTGTCTCCTCGCCGACGACTGTGAATATAAAGTCGGTGTGCTGCTCGGGAATAAAGTGAAGCTCGCGCTGGGTGCCCTTCAAAAAACCCTTGCCGCTGAGCTTACCCGAACCTATTGCGATTCGAGACTGGGTCACATGATATCCACTGCCGCGTGGGTCCGCCGCAGGGTTGATGAAAGTAATCACCCGCATCTTCTGGTAATCCTTCATAACCCCAGGGATGTTCCAAGCTGCCAGAACCAATATTATCCCTACGCCGATAAATAGCAGGATGTTCTTGATATCCGTGCCCATTACGAAAGTCATCGTCAGCCAGATTGCGATCAGCACAAGGCTGGTGCCCAAATCCGGCTGCTTAAAAATCAAGAGCATCGGAACCGCCAGATAAATAAATGACTTCGCGAAGACGCTTAGTGAACGGATCTGTTCTCTGCGCTCGACCAAAAATACAGCCAGCGCTATTATCAAAATGATCTTCGCAAACTCAGATGGCTGAATCCTCATCGTACCATACCCTATCCAGCGCTGCGCACCCTTGGATGCATGACCTGTCACAAGCACTGCCGCAAGCATCAGCAGATTTATGACGTATAACTTGCCGGCATAACGATGATATAAGCTCGTGTCTATCGAAGCCATTAAAGCTGCAGCCGCTAACCCCATTACCGCCCATATAATCTGGCGCTCTACATATCCCGTGCCCAAAGTGCCGCCGCGGCTCGCGCTGTATATCATCACACAGCTGAACGCAACTATGGCCAGAGTTATTAGCAGCAGCGAAAAATCGAAATTCTTTACGTGCCTGCTGTCGACTATTCCATCTATGCCGTCAATCATCTGATCCGATCCTGCGGGGAACATCCGCAATATATTTATGCGTCCATATATGTAGTCTCGCAATTCATGTCCCAACATATTATAATTGAATTACCGCAACCCAACAATGGAGGTAACTGCTCAGAAATCATGAGTACATACCGCACATGTCATTCCGAGCGAAGCGAGGAATCTGCTTTTTAAGCGTAGTAAACAGCAGATTCCTCGTCGTTCCTCCTCGGAATGACGGGGCACGATAAGTTGTACTCATAAAGAGTGAGCAGTTACCAATGGAGATGTTATGACTCGAAAAATCCTTCTAGCCGGGTTTATATTTCTTTTGCTCCAAACTATTGCATACACTCAGCCTGCCGAGTTCCAGGTTGTAAAAATGGACAACGGCCTGACAATCATACTCCAGGAAGACCATGCGGTCGAACTGGTGGGGGTCGACGTTTGGGTCAAGGCAGGATCAGCTATGGAGAGCGCCGATGTCAATGGTATCTCGCACATGATTGAGCACCTAGTGTTCGGTTCCACAAAGAAATTCAAGCAGGGCGAGATGGACCTTGAAATGGAAAGCCTGGGAGCTACGCTAGACGCTCATACGTCACGGGACTGGGCGCACTTCTCTACTACCGTTTCATCGCGCTATCTGCCCAAGGCGTTGGATATTATGGCGGATATGGTGACGGGCGCGCAGTTCGATCAGAAAGAACTCGACCGTGAGCGGCTTATTGTTACCGACGAGATAATAAAAAAACAGACCAAGCCCTTCGATGTATGCAAAGACTATCTGGCTAAGGAGCTGTACGGCAGCCATCCGTATTCACAGCCTATAGAAGGCATCGAAGAGACTGTAGCCAAAATCACACAACAGCAGATTGTCGATCATTATCAAAGTCTGTATACAGCGCCGAACATGGCTGTGGTGCTGGTCGGTGATATTGACAGCCCACAGGCTATATCCGAAATAGGCAGGGCATTTCAGGCTCTGCCGAAAACGCCCGCGCCGAATCAAACACCCATCGAAGTATCATCGCCCGACGCGCAAATATATAAGACATTCAAAGCGCCATATAAATATGATTATCTGGCGATTGCATTTATGGGTCCGTCGGCAGACAATTTCGCGGATGTGTGCACAATGGATGTGTTGATGACTTACATCGGCTATGGTCGATGGAACTGGATGCAGGACGAACTTTCAAAGAAAATGAAACTGGCCGATGAGACGTCGGCTGACTTTCTTACTCAGAAATACCCTTCTATGATATCTCTTGTCGCTGCAACAACGGACGTAAACACAACCAGCGCAAAAAATGCGATATTCACAAAGATAGACGAGATCAGGCAGCAAGGTATATCGGCTGGGAACCTGGTTATGGCTCAGAGAGAAGTCCTTGGAGACTATGCTTTTCAGAATGAGACATATGGAGGCAGAGCCAACACCGCAGGCTTCTATTTTGCAGTATCCGATGTTCAGTTTGCCGGCAAATATATAGACGGCGTGCAAGCAGTAACCAACGATGACATTATAAGAGTGGCACGTAAGTATCTCGACCCGGCACAAGCTGTGGTTATCGTGCTGGGACCGGATGGTGGAGGGACGAACGATTGAGCATAATAGGAAACAGAAAAAAAGCAGATTTTTCGTCGTTCCTCGCGGGGATGAATGTTGTTGGGCACTCTATCAGTCGGATAGTCGTGCTGCCGTTAATCCTCGTCTTGCTAATCACATCCGGTGTATACGCACAGCAGGACGGCGGCAACCCTAAAATCGTTAAAAAAGTGTTGGATAACGGCCTGACACTCATAATCAAACCTGAACCCGGCAGCGGAATCGTGGCGGTTGTGGCGATGGTGAAGGCCGGAGCCGCTCAGGAGACTATTCAGACCGCAGGAATCGGCAGCTTTGTCGCACAGATGGTCCTTACCAGCACTCGAATGAGTTCGGCTGAAGACGTGGCGGCGATAGCTGACCAGGTCGGAGGCAATTTGGGAGCGGCATGGAACCCTGATTTTACTGAGATCAGAGCAGTCACCACATCGGCCATGTTCAATCGCGCAATGTCCCTGATCGGCGAATGCCTCACGGAAGCGAATTTTGAAAACAAGTGGATCGAGGAAGTCAGAGCTGCTATGCTCCGTCGGGTAAATACTAACAGTGACGACCTCTTCGAGAACACATATTTCGATCTGAGACAACTGCTCTACGAAGACAATGGCTACAGACGCCCGAATGCGGGCTTTGCGAGAACTTTTCGACTTGCTACCGGATATGACCTGGAAAAGTTTTACAAGACATATTATGTGCCGAACAATATTGTAATCTCCATTGCAGGCGATGTTACATATGACCACGCGCTGGATCGGGTCGAGAAGGCTTTTGCGGGTGTTCCGCCGGGCAAGCTGCCGGGCAGCCACGCCATGGTGGATGAGTCTCTCGACAGATGCAAATATCATGCGTCTGAAGTCGAACTGGGAGCGGCGTATCTGATGCTTGGGTGGCTGGCACCAGGAGTCGGATCCACTGATTATCCGGCGGTTTCGGTGCTGGCGAATGCCCTGGGTGGAGGAAAAGGCTCGATTATGTTCACCCAGCTTCGACAAAAACGGGGAATGGGTTACGACCTTGGGGTTATGTATCCGAAACTCAAATATCAGAGTCACTTGATGGCGTATATAATCACCGATCCGTTTAAGTTTTCCCTTGCGTCTATGAGCGCGCAGATTGTGGTCGACGACATAAAAAACGCACTGCTGGAACAAATCAACACGCTCAAAACCACACCGCTCGACACTAAAGACCTTGAACGCGCAAAAGGTTATACCATCGGCAAATATAACCTCTCTCACCAGCATTTGCTGGACAGGGCATTCGACCTGGCATGGTTTGAGGCACTGGGAGTCGGTTACGATATGTACAGCCGCTACCCGGACGATGTGGAAAAAGTATCCGCTGAAGACGTGCAGCGGGCTGCAAATAAATACTTCACCAACTATGCAGCGGAACTGCTGCTGCCGAATGGCAAATCTGAGACGACCTCGGGAGAGTAGGAACAGTCAATGAGCGCAATACTCGGCATGCCCACTCTGATCGAACTGCAGAGCCTGGATGAGACAATTGAGCTGTGTCTTAAACTCGGGCTTTCGTTCATTGAACTGAACATGAACATGCCGTCGTATTGCCCGGAAGAGCTTGATGCAGGCACGCTGCGTGAATATACAACGCAGACAGGCATCAACTTTTCACTCCATTTGCCCGAGGATATCGACCTTGCGTCTTTCCAACCGACAGTGAGAGCAGGATACATGAAATGCTGCAAAGATGCCCTCGCATGGGCATCAGAGGCAGGCATCAAGCTGGTCAACATCCATATGAACTCAGGCGTACACTTCAGTCTGCCGGACCAAAAAGTCTATATCTATGACCGCTATTTCGACCGGTTTCAGACAGCGTTTGCCGAGTCTATATGTGAAATTGCCGATATCGGAAAAAGACTTGGGATTGCAGTTTGCCTGGAGAATGTGGGCAACTATAGTCTTGAATTTGTCGGCAAAACGGTTCATGACATTCTCAACCATAAAAATGTCTATCTGACATGGGATGTCGGGCATGACGCTGAGGCAGGATTTGCCGATCGTGACGTCATACTCGAGCACTCGGGCAGCATTCGTCATATGCACCTCCACGATTGGAAGGGTGCCGGCAGCCATCAGATACTCTACACCGGCAAATTGGATATAGACGGCATGCTGGACTTTGCCGGCAAGAAAAACCTGAGTGTGGTCATCGAGGTCAAGACTGCTGAGGCTCTGGCACAATCGATTGAATCTATGCGCAAACGTCACACTAACAAGGACTAGGGCTACTCGGCTGGGATTAGGGGCAGGTTGAACCTAGACCATTCCCATCCGTTCCCGGCCGAACGGACATAGATCGAGCAGGACACATATCTCACACTTGGGAGTCGGAGCCTTGCACACTGCCCGGCCATGAGCCACTATCAGGTGGTTGAAGTGAGTATATTCCGCCTCGGGAAGTATCTCGCGAAGCTCGAACTCGATCTTGGTCGGGTCACCGTTATCAGTAAACCCGAGCCGCTTGGTGACTCTCTTCACATGTGTGTCGACTATGATAGCAGGCTTGCCGTATGCGTCACCGACTATGAGATTCGCTGTTTTGCGCCCTACCCCGCTCAGATTTGTCAGTTCATCTATTGTCTCAGGCACTTTGCCGTCATAATCGCCGATGATCTCCCTTGCAGACGCAATGATCGCCTTCGCCTTATTTCTGAAGAAACCTGTCGCCTTTACCATCTGCTCAAGCTCGTCCTGATCGGCATTGGCGAAGGCCTCCACATTTGGATACTTCTTAAGAAGCTCGGGAGTTACCATATTCACGCGCTCGTCCGTGCATTGGGCAGCCAGAATAGCCGCTACCATGAGCTGGTGTGGAGTCTGGTAATCCAGAGTGCACTTTGCATCGGGATATTCCTTTTTGAGTATCTCGATTATCTTGGGCGCACGCTCTTTTTTCTCTTCTAACGTCATTATGAATGGCACCTTATAAACGCTGCGAATGACCGGTCATAGGTCTTTTCGACCTCGGGCGGAAAACAGCATGCGGGAAGTTCGTTCATTCTCAAGTGATATTGAAGGCACTCGCAGCACTTGCCATGCTTGGAGCAGCCGGAATATGTGCAGTTGCAGTGCTTGGAGTTTTCGCTTGATCTTTCACAGGCCATATTGTTCCTCCGGTCGTCGGTTGTCAGTCGGCAGTCAGCGGTCACTATATGCGATCAGCCATCCCGACATAGACATGATTCTAGGTGAAATTGAGAGGAACGTCAACTTGAAATATAGCTCAGGTTAACGAATAACAAATATGGCTCGGCGGGAGCCTCGCCCTCCCAACTCGCTAAGAAGACGTCAGCGAATTTCGGACATGCGGCGTGCCATCTCTTTTGAAGATACGAAGCCGACTATCCTGGCTGACTTTACCTCTTTGCCGGAACTGTCGAAGAAGATAACAGTGGGAAAACCCTGCACTCCATACCTCTTCACTGCACCAAGCATGATGGGGTCGCTTTGGTCGGTGCCGTCCACGCGGAACTTGTCGAACCTGGTGGCTGCACTTATCACCTTGGAATCGCTGAACGGACCATGTTCCAGCTCTTTGCAGACGCCACACCATTTGGCTGTGAAGTCGAGCATTGATGGCTTGCCGGATTTAGCGGCAGACTCGATGGATATCGGCTTGTATGGCTGCCAGTTCATATTCTTTGGTGGCTGAGAGCCGGGCATGGCCATCACCACTGCAGCAGCTACAGCAGCAACACAGCCGACTTTTGCCAGCGCGGCGACATGCTTGCCGGTTTTGAGTGATTTTTCAAACCACCCAAGATATATCGCGGCTACCAGTATGACCAGCGGCAGCAGCAGATCGCCTATTGAACCAGGAACGATCGGCTTGACAAAATATGCCGCGGCACCCAGCATCAGGAACCCCGCAATCTTCTTTACGGCTACCATCCACATTCCAGGCACGGGCATCTTCGCCGAAAATGCAGCCAGGAAAAAGAGAGGTGTGCCTAGCCCAAGAGCGAGCGCAAAAAATAGAATAAAACCCATCAATGGGCTGCCGAGTTTGGCCACATATAAGAGCAGTCCAAGCACTACAGGGCCAACGCATGGAGCCGCAACAATGCCGAATACCAGTCCCATCATCAATGCGCCGAGCACGCCGTCTTTGCCGGAGGACCTGTTTGCTATGAATGCCGGAGGTTTTAGCTCGTATAAACCGAACATGGATAATGACAATAAGACAAGAAGCGCAGCTATTCCTATAATGACAGTCGGACTTTGCATGGCTGAGCCGAATACGCCGCCTGTGGTCGCCGCTACGGCTCCGAGGACTGAATATGTAAGAGCAAGACCCAGGACGTATGTCCCGGCAAGTTTCATTACTCTGGAATTACTCGACCCCACCTGGCTGCCGAAATAGCCCACGGTGATCGGTATCATTGGATATACGCACGGAGTGAATGCAAGCAGCAGACCCAGACCAAAGAGCATGGCAAGGCGAAGTGGAATGCCCGCTGACTCCAGTTTGCCGGCCATTTTGCCCGCTTCGTCACCGGTGCCCGCGGTGGGCTTAATCACCGCGGACCCGAAGACGTTCTTATTGATCGACTTGGCCTTCTCACCAGGCTTGGCAACGTTTACTTTTGCTTTTGCCTCGCTGGTCTGAGGAGGATAACACTGATTGCCGCCGCACGCTTGAGTCTCCAGTTTTGATATAATCGTGATGGCTCCGGGCTTTACGCTCTTGGCGACCTTACCCTTGATTTTTATCACGAACTTGCCTTCGTATACCGAAACTTTCTCTTTCGGTGCGGACGGGAAAGCTTTGCGCTCGGCTTTGGGCCACTTTGGCTCGGCGAACGTGACACCCTTGGGCGCACTGATCGTCAGCTTTGCCGGATAGAGCGCATCTTTGTCGTGGGACCCGACGTGGAATCCCTTCTTGACCGTCGCCACAACCGCAAGCTCGAATGTGCCGCCGGGTTGGAGCTTGTCCTTTGACAGCACGATCTTGCTCGTCACGATCGGTTCGGACTTGCCGAATTGGGCAAATGCCGCTCCGGTTAAGGTCAAGATTGCGATAATTGAGATAACGATGAACCTGTATGTGCGCATATCACTTTTGATTTTACCAAGATATATGCTCTGCGTCACGCAAACGAGCAAATTAATGTGGAAATAAATCTACGTCGAGTTTTTACTCGACACTCAGCATTACGCAATTTGTGACTTTATGGGTTCCGACTTTGTGGACAAGAACAATAATCAATACAATATACTAAATACTAAATCAGGTGGGTTATGGGTTATCGGAACGAACGTAATATTGGCAGGTTTGTGGTGCATGAGCATCACGCGAGTCACCTCCACTTCGACCTGAGACTTGAAATGGACGGAGTGCTCAAAAGCTGGGCGATCCCCAAGGGTCCATCAATGAATCCTGCTGAAAAACGACTCGCGGTTATGGTCGAGGATCACCCGCTGGAATATATCGGCTTCCGTGGTGAAATTGCTGAGGGCAGCTATGGCGCGGGCAAGGTCGAAATATGGGACAGCGGAACGTATGAGGTCAAGGACGGTGGTCTCGACAAAGGCAAGCTCGTATTTGAAATGATGGGCACGAAACTAAAAGGAGCCTTCACCCTGGTCAAGCTTAGAGGAAATCAAAAGCAGTGGCTGATGATTAAAGGGCGTGATGAGTTTGCTGAGCCTGACTGGAAGCTGGAGCAGGTTTTGCCGGGCGGAGGCCGAAGAGACAAATGAGGACTGGAAATTTTTGGCGGACTGACAAAACTCGACATCCAGCCCGCGAAAGAATTATATAAGACCCAAAACATAAAGCCGACCGTGCTGATGACGGTCGGCGCGTACACTGCCAAATCTCAAGTCGCAATTATGCCCAGTTCCACGGCTCTCTTGAAAGCCTGAAACCGATTCGATACACCCAGCTTGGTGTAAGCCCTAGCCAGGTGGAAGTCTACCGTCCTCTTGCTGACTGCAAGGGTCTCGGCAACCTCATTCGAGCACTTTCCATCGAATATAAGCCTGAGAATCTCACGTTCTCTTTCGGTAAGCTTGGTTAACTCATCCACATCTGCGGCGTTTATAGTCCGCTCAGTGCTCTCCATTCCTCCAATGCCTCCCTCTCAAGTTTCAAAGTAGGTCTCCAGCCAATTGCGTGTCACAGCCGTCCGCATCTTCTTCAAGGCTCGTGCCTCGAGTTGGCGGACACGCTCCCGTGTGATATTTAGCTGCTCGCCTATCTCTTGCAGAGTTGAGGTCATCCCGTCTGCCAGTCCGAAACGCTTTTCGATTATCAGCTTCTCCTGTGGACTTAGCCAAGACATAAGTTGGTTCAATACTTCAAGACCCTCCTTATGCAGCGCATCGTCCTCAGGATTGGACGCCTGAGCGTCATTCAGCCGTTCGAGAAGCGACGTGTTGTTGTCGTCCTTCATTCCCTCGTCCAGCGAAACGAGTGCCTCTGACGCCTCGAGCAAACGTAGAATCTTCTCCCGTGATAACTGCGTCCGCTCGCACAACTCCTCCACCGTCGGCTCTCTCCCAAATTGACTCGTAAAAGAAGAACCTATCTTGTGGAGCTTTCTAATTGATTGCACTACATAGCTCGGCACCCTGATCGCGCGGCCCTGCCGCTCTATCGCACGCGTAATTGCCTGACGAATCCAGGCAACCGCGTAGGTGCTGAACCTGAACCCCTTCTCCGGATCGAAAGAGTCCACCGCCTTGATTAAACCTATATTGCCCTCTTGAATGAGATCGGGCAGCGGAAGCCCAGAGCGTGAGTATACCTTCGCCACACTTACGACCAGCTTGAGATTGCTCTCGATCAGCTTGCGCTTAGCTGCATCGTTGCCGGACTTGGCACCCCGTGCCAGATCACGTTCTTCATCAGCCCCCAATAAAGGCCAACGGCCGATCCGACTTAAATACATGTCCATCGAATCGCCTACTTCAGAAGCTACGGGCAGCGCTTCCTCTTTTTCGGGCTCTGTCAAATCGAGCATATTGCCCCTCATCGACAAGCCTCCTTCCTCCAACTACCTCATAACAGGGACATCGACATAGACTTCCGTCTCTGGCCTGTCATCGCCGGCACATCACCATAAGGTATTGCGCCCAACTTATATGTCGCTGCCTGCCCGCCATTTGACCGACCCATAGGTCAGTCAACTCACATAGTGTTCATCCTGCCAGCATCAACTCCAAATTGTTCGAACTTCCGTGTCGATCAAGCCCACCATTACGGCAAACTGACATTTCGTCCCGGGTCTTTGCCCGGCACTAATACTATACAATTGACCGTATAAGACAGATCAGGTCTAAATTTATTGCGGAATATTATTCGGCGGACTTGTGCCGCGCGGAAATTGTGGATTATGGCACTCATGCGCCACATGGTTTACTACGACAAAACCACCGGGCCATCCTCTGTCTTTTTTTTAACCCGGATTATGCGCTTACCGCATAGTCCGGGTCTCTGAGAGCATTATTCACGTTCCTCGTGAATAATGCGGGTTAAGACATCACCCCTCGGCCATTAGAATTACTCAGCAAGATTAATGCCAAAACCACGTTTTTTGAAGATTCAAATATTCAACAAAAGCGCCGATGAGCGAAATATCGCCAATCTTTACGCAGATAAACAGGCAATTCTGCCATGCGATAAAGTATATTTACCTCGACTCTAGATGTCTTAAACTATTCTCTCCACCAAAGACTCGGTACATCACGGAGAGCAACTTTTATGTCCATTGACACACCAAGACATCGCCAGAGAGCGTACTCGGCTGTCGTGAGGGCAATAGCGGGGCTGTTGTTGGTCTTGGACAAGTGAGCAAGCCAGACCGAGACCGGCCTTTCGGCCTCGGCCAAATCTATGAGCAAACTGGAAGCAGCATCGTTTGAAATGTGACCGTGCTCCGAAGCGATCCTGCGCTTGAGATACCATGGATATGGTCCCTTAAGCAGCATTTCCTCGTCATGGTTGGACTCCAAAATCAATAAATCGGCTCTAAATGCCTCCTCACGAATTTCAGGAGTCAGCATGCCTGTGTCCGTGGCAATCACGGCAGTCGCTGTGCTCGAATGCACACAATAACCTACAGGGCATGCCGCATCATGTGAAATTCTAAACGGCCTTATGAGCAGTCCGCCTAGAGCCATCTCTTCGCATGGATCGATTGTTTTATGGGGAACGCTCACTGCTCCAGGTATGCGATCTAAAGTGAGAGAATTGGCCACTATCGGAATACCGAAACGCCTGGCCATGCGCACGGCTCCGGTGATGTGGTCAGTGTGCTCGTGAGTGATAAAAATTGCAGACAGGTCTGCTGGGTTGACCTGGGCCTGCATGAGAGCTGCCGTCAAGCGCCTGATGCCTACCCCGGCGTCTACCAGGATTGCTGTATCGCCGTCCTTTATCAAAAATGAATTGCCTGAGCTTCCGCTCGCGAGGGAATGGACTGTTAGAGACACAAATATATGATACTACAAATTCGGGCTATTGGTACCAGCCTTGAGTTGTGCATCAATATATTTGGCGGATTTTATCCATTTGCGAAAAGAAACGAATACCCAAATAATCAGAACAAGCAATAAACCAGACTGAACCATGTTAATCAGTCTGATTATCCTTGGTGACCAAACGCAGCCATGTAGATAGAATGGCGCCACCTTCACAGCACTTCCGAGCGTAATGATAACTAAATTTATCAAAACAACTGTCCAAAGCGGTCTTATTCCTCGCAGAGCTTTTCTTGTGCCTACGCGCAAGATAGCAACTATGGCAAGCAGAACCACAGCCGCAATTGCGAATAATGGAAGAAGCATTAAATGTAATGCTGAATGCACAGAATCTGGAAGCATATCATTCACCTTCAAAGCTGAGCATTTTCATTATACCACCTAAAAAATAAACAAGGGATGCAGATTACTCCACACCCCCAAACCATCAAACTATCATACTATCCAACCATCAAACCTAAAGAATCAGTCCTTCTTCCTGGCTGCCTCGGCAACAAGGCCGCGACCTATCTCGTCACGCTGGATCTGGTTTGTGCCCTCGTATATCTGGGTGATCTTGGCGTCGCGCATCATCTTCTCGACTGGATATTCCTTCATATAGCCATATCCGCCGAAGACCTGCACCGCATTGGTGGTGACTTCCATCGCTATATCCGACGCCCAGCACTTGGCCATGGCCGAATAGGCTGTGGTCTTCTCAGCAGGGTGCGAGTCTATCCAGCGAGCAACACTGTATACTAATGCACGTGCGCTCTCGACCTTCATAGCCATATCGGCAAGCATGAAGCGTAGACCCTGATTGGCAGATATAGGCTGGCCGAACTGGACCCTCTCACGGGAATAATTCACCGAAAGCTCCAATGCGCCCGCAGCGATACCCAATGCCTGAGCGGCTACACCCGGACGGGACTGGTCAAATGTCTTCATAGCAGTAAAGAAGCCCGTGCCTCTGCGGCCAATCATGTTCTCCTTGGGAACGCGGCAGTCCTGGAAGACCAGCTCACGGGTAGCCGATGCGCGGATGCCCATCTTATCCTCTTTTTTGCCGAAGCTGAAACCCTCGGTGCCCTTTTCGACCACGAAGCAGCTTACGCCCCTAGGTCCGCGGTCAGGATCGGTCACTGCAAATATCGAATAAATATCGGCCTCGCCGCCGTTGGTGATCCACTGCTTCGTGCCGTTGAGGATGAAGCTGTCGCCGTCCTCCACCGCTCTGGTCTGCATGCCAGCTACATCCGAACCGGCATTGGCCTCGGTGAGACCAAACGCGGCTATGGTCCCGTCGGCAATTCTTGGAAGCCATTTCTTCTTCTGCTCATCGGAAGCTGAAACTAAGATTGGGAAAGTGCCCAGGCCGGTCGCAGCAAAGGCAAGCGAGATGCCGCCGTCGACTTTGCTGAGTTCCTCTGTGACTACGCACATATTCATGATGGCGCTCTCACCCGCCATCCCGCCATATTCATCGGGTATAAATACACGGAAAAGGTCCGCCTCTGCTATGGCCTTGACTATCTCCCACGGAAACTCTCCGGTCTCGTCGTGGTGAGCACTCACAGGCTTGATCTTCTTAACAGCGATCTCCTTCGCCACGTCCTTCATGAACTGCTGCTCTTCGGTCAGAAAATAATCCAACATAATGTAATGTCCTCCTCAAACCGGACCGGAATTCGACCCGATCAAAAAACTCTCACGTGCCTCAGAACAGCACGTACATCAAGTCGGCACGGGAATGGACCCGCGCCGATATATTTTACAGTATTAGGCAAGCTGCTGCGAAATTCCTTCAGCGCTCCAAACTGACAAAACCATCTGCCTATTTCTTCGTTGTCCAAGGCAGATCAGTTGTCGAGAACGGCGAAGCCGGAAAACCAACTTTGTTGAAGAGGTTCACTACCGGAGCGTCAGACCAACCGTAACGGACGACCGACGGATGCGCAACATCAGGGCTGCTGACGACAACCATATCGCCCACTATGCTCGCATGTGCATTCACAAATTTATGGTCATCGCCTGCAATTGTCCATCCGGTCAACTCGCCGCCTCTGGCTTCCAGGCCGCCGGTCACATTGTCGAACGACAATACGACTCGATTGCCGAATACTTCCATCGACTTGAATGAAGGACCCTGATAAGGCACATCTCGACCATATACTTTGGCCAGAGCTGCCGCCGCCAGACGGTCGCCGACAGGCTCTTTCCATTTGGGGTGGATGTTGTCTGGATTGCCGTAATCAGTAATGACAGCCATCGCTGTGTTGGGCACACTCTCGGCTGTGAGACGCTGCGCTTCGCGAAGCTCCGCCCAGTGGCTGTCGACCGGCTCCGTATTGAGCTTGCCGAATGGAGCCAACTGCACGAACAAAAACGGAAAATTTCCCTGAGACCATGCTTTGCGCCAGCAGTCGATCATCACCGGAAAGAGTGTCTTGTATCTGAACGCATCAGCCGCATTTGTCTCGCCCTGATACCAGATAACTCCCTTGATCGCATACGGCTGAAGAGCAACTACCATGCCGTTGTAGAGAGCTGTGCATGACTTGGGATCCTCATCCTTGGGAGCATGCTCGTCTATCATCGGCTTTGTGACCGGATTGGCCTGCAGGCATGCCATGCTCGTCCATGCCTGGGCAGGAGTGCCGCCCCATGAAGTTTCTATCAAACCAATGGGAACATTCAACTGCCTGCGCAAGCCGCGTCCGAAGAAATATCCGACTGCTGAAAACTCATTCACCGTTCCAGACCCGCATTCATTCCATGCGGCATCGACATCATACTTGGGATCGGCGGTCGCTCTCTTGGGAACCTTAAAGAGCCTGATCTGTGAATCTTTTGAACTCGCTATCGCCGGTTCGGCATTCGCAGCATACCTGAGCTGGAACTCCATGTTTGACTGGCCACTGCAAATCCATACCTCGCCGATCAGAATATTCTTGACCTCAACAGTGTTCTCGCCCGAAATTGTCATGGTATATGGACCACCAGCCTTGAGAGGTTTCAAATGAACCATCCATCGACTGTCTTCAGCTTTTGTACTCACTGTCTGATTCAGAAATTTAACAGTTACTTTCTCGCCGTTGGCTGCAGTCCCCCATACAGGCACACTTATTCCCTGCTGGAGCACCGCTCCATCCGAAAACAGCGCATCAGGTTTGACAACTGCCTGCGCAGGCATCGTCAACACGATACACATTACAAGAAATACCAAAACACGTACAATCTTCACTTCAAAATCCTCTCTCATTTACTGCATACTCATCAGGCGCTCTACAGGAGCCCACATATCCGTTAATATCTCGCCCTTGCTCTCCCAGTTTCGTTTTAGCATCAGGCAGGATGTGATATACTGCGGATCGATGCCCTGCTCGCTTGTGAAATCGAGCTTCTTTTGTGCTTTTGTGGCCGCCTCCAGAGTCATATTCTTCTTGGCTCCGATCTGACTGACCAGTATCGCATTGCCGCTGCGGTGGCACATATATACGTCCACACACCCGAACGCGGCGTTCATCGTCCGAGCCTGATAACTGTATAACTCGCTGACGAACATTGAATTAACCGAAACAACACCATCGGGAGTCATCACCGCGGCAAGGTGGCGATAGAAGCCGAGTGTGTTCAGGTGAAACGGCGTGTAGTCGCTGTCATAGGCATCTACAATCACCCAATCGTAAGGCTCGGATTTTGCAAGCAGCCTTAAGTTGATAAATGTGCGCCCGTCTATCGTGTATACGGTCACATTCTTGCCCGGTCGCCAGAAAAAGAACTGTTGGGCAATCCTCACGACTGCCGGGTCTATCTCTACTACATCGAGTTTGACATTCGGGTAGCTGCTCTCGACTGACCTGGCGATATCTGCTCCGCCAAGCCCGATTATCAATACACGCTTCGGCCTCGGATTATAGAGCACCGGAGCAAGCATTACGCCGGTATATTCACTGATGTGGCTTGAGATGTTGCGGAGGTTGATGGCTGTTTGAGGAAATTTGAAATCATGAGCACCAAACGTGAGCATTCGGATTGGACCCTCTTGAGTGACTTCGACTCTGTGATATGCAGTCTCAGTCTGCAGGAGCACTTTTGTGCCCGGAGCATTACCCATTTTACTCAACTCCGCAAGAGCCTGGCGCTGGGCGTCGGTGAATCTTGATTCGGCAGTGGAATCGTCTTTGCAAAGCACTTCACCTATCATGCTCTTCTGGTATACCTGCTGCGAAATCGGCACGAGCTTTGCCGGAGATATATACGATATCGCAATCACAGCTATTGCAAATAAGATACTGAGCGCGACTGAAACGCGATTGGCCATCGAAAGAGCAATGGCCGAGACAATGCCTGCTGTCGCAACCATCAGACCGCCGCTCACCGCAACCACCGCCAGTGAAAATGATGGGATCAGGATAAACGAAGTTATCAGGCTGCCCAGGAAGCTGCCGACCGTCGAAACAGAATACAGCGTTCCCGCCTTGCTGCCCGTCTCGGATCGCACGCCCGCAACAAGATGAACCGCATATGGTGAGACCGTGCCCGCAAGCACCATCGGAAGAGCATACAAAATTGCGGCAGCCATCAAAGACCCCCACTTAACGTCAAAGCCTCTGGTCACGAACCAGGCGCACAGGCTGTCTTGATATGCGACAGACAGGGTCACTATCGCTCCAGCTACTACAAGCAGAACCGTGGGCACCCAGTGAGACTTAAACTTTCGGGTTAGAAAACCTCCTATGCCGTAACCTATTGCAAGCATAACCAAAAAAACCGCCAATACGCTGCCCCATACATATATCGAGTTGCCGAAATACGGAGCCAGCACACGAGCGGCGACCAGTTCGGTCTGCATTACGAACCAGCCAGCAAAAAAGACCAGCACCCACAAAGAAATAAGTTTCTCAATGCCGAAGTATGACAGCTTCTTGCTTTCATCCATTTGTGCAAACCTCCCGAATTAGGTTGAGAGCGATGAGCGGAGAGTGGAGAGCAAAAAACAGTGCTCAGCTAGCCCGGATTATGCACTTCCAGCATAATCCGGGGCCCCGAGAAGCATTATTCACGCTCCTCTCGTGCAATTTACTAAGTCAGATTTCCGCTGGAAATGTGACTCTTTACTGACCATAAATTGCTTAGATGCGAATATCATACTATGAGCTTGGATAAAAGGCAATGATTGTGGCTCGGCGGGAGCCTCGCCCTCCCGGTAATTTGCTGTTGGAAAAATGTAGGGGAATCACATTCTATTTCGGGAAAACAACCGAGCTGTGCGTCCGACCGTCGCTGCCGGTCGCTATAGTAAACTCGCCCATCAAGTTGTCTCGCACCAGGCTCTCTACTATCCGCAGACCGAGGTTGCGATTGCGCTTGATGTCGAAGTCGGGCGCAAGCGGAGTGCCGTCATTTATGACATCGAGGATCACATTCTCATCATCGCGCGAAACACATACTGCAAGCTCAGTGCCGACGCTGCCGCTGAAGCCATGTTCGACTGCGTTTTGTATCAACTCGTTGAGAATGAGAGCTACATAGGTGGCCTGGCCGCTGGGCAGCAGAAAATCATCACCCTCGACCAATATCGCAATCTCACGCGCATCCGGCAGCAGACCGCGCGCTGTGGCGCTCAATATGTTGTCGGCCAGGCGTTTGATACTGACATTGTCCAGGTTCTCGCTGGAGAGCATCTCATGGACCGCGGCAATGCTCTGAATCCGGTTGATACTTTGAGTGAGAGCCTCCTTCGGTGAGTCGAATTTACCCACTTTTAGCTGCAGTCTGAGCAGGCTCGCTATTGTCTGGAGACTGTTTTTGACTCTGTGGTGCATTTCCTGAAGGACTGCTGTCTGCACCATCAGTTTGGCGTTTTGAATGGATATGGCCGCCTGGTTTGCAAGAGCGGTGAGCAGACCGATGTCCTCCTCGGAGAAGTCGCGCGGAGTGGCGGTGTAACAGTTGAGCACGCCGATTATCTCCTTCTTGACCGACAAAGGAAGCGCTATAAGCGAACACAGACCCTCTTTCTTGGCGATGTCGGGATATTGATAGCCCGGCGTCTTGCGAACATCGCGTATTGTAATGGGCTTGGCCTCCATTATTGCGCGACCGGCAACGCTCTCCGTGAGCTTCACATTTGGCTTTTTCGTGTAGGCGCGGCTCTTGCTCTGAGTGGCAGTTATGACCAGTTCGTCCTTGCCCTCGTTCAAAAGCATGACCGAACATATCTTGAAGTTCATACTCTCGGCAGTCATGGCCACTATTAGCTGCAGGATTTCTTCGAGATATAAATCCGATGTGATTGTCCGGCTTATCTCAGAAAGTGTGCTCAACTGAGATGCGCGCTTTTCCATACGGTGGTAGACGTTGAAGTTTTCGACCGCACCGCCGACCTGACGGGCTATGCTGTCGAGCAGGCTGACCTGCATCTTGGTGTAGTCATGAGGAGGATTGGTTCGGACATTGATGACCCCTACCAGGTCGTTCCTGCCCCTCAGAGGAACTGAAAGCATGGACTGGTATTTGTCCTGGAGGAGCGTAGGTACGGGCTTGAAACGCTCATCGCGCCATGCCTCACGGCTCAGGACCACATGCTGACCCCGTTGGGCAACCCATCCGGTGATGCCCTCGCCGACCTTGAGCCTGATCTTGCCGACTACGTCTTTGACCTCACCGCTGGCTCCACGTAATACCAACTCCTGGCCGGTCTCAGAGAGCAGATATATCAGGCAGAAATCTGTGGCCGTCACTTTGACGACTATGTCGGCGACTTTTGTGAGCATGTCGTCGATATAGAGCATGGAGCCGATTGCCTGGCCGACCTCCCGTAATGCGTCCGCCTCCAGCATCTTCTCGGCTATGCGCTTCTCAAGGTCGGCAACACGCACTCGCAGCGCTTCCAATTCCTGCTCAGGCGGCAGTTCGCGCAGCGCGGCATCGGTTGCATCCTGTTCCTGGTTTTTACGTTCTCTCCAAGGGCTCATTATTAGTGGAGAGTGGAGAGTGGAGAGCCAAGAGATAAACTCTGCTCCCTACTCGCCGCTCTTGGCTTTCAATCTAAATATCATGCGCGATGATGAGAGCCTCGGCTATCTCCTTCATCGAACGGCGCTGGTTCATGCTCTGCTGCTGAATTCGCCTGAATGCTTCGGCCTCGGAAAGCTTATACTTGTCCATCAGAATTCCTTTGGCACGGTCGACTATCTTGCGGGTCTCGAGCTTGGTCTCCAAATCGCCCAAAGTCGTCTCGAGGTCCTGCTGCTCCAAATATCTGGATATCGCTATCTCAACCGCCGGGAGCACATCCGATTCCTGGAATGGTTTGACCAGGTATGCAAACACCCCTGCTTCCTTCGCACGCTCGATCAGGTCCTTCTGGCTGTAGGCTGTGAGCAGCACCACCGGCGCTATCTTCTCATCAGCGATGATCTTCGCGGCGTCGAGACCGTCCATCACAGGCATCTTGATATCCATTATCACTACATCCGGCTTGAGTGACCGGGTAAGTTCGAGAGCCTTCTGGCCGTCGGCGGCCTCTCCGACTACTACATGCCCCAATTCTTCAAGCAGTGTCTTCAGGTCCATCCTGATGATGGACTCGTCGTCGGCTATTACAACTCTGATCTGGCTCATATCTATCTTCTCCATATTTATCCTAATATGATTCTACAATGTGCTATAATCGTTGTCAAAGCTATAGGAGCGATATGTGCTAAAGAAATCACCCGTCTTCAGCCTGGCAGCCGTAATAATAGCATATCTGGCGCTGTGGCTATTGGTCCCAAAAGCGACATTTCTGCCCGATATAATCAGCCACCTTACAAATGCGGCTTCACACACATCGGGTATTCCTGCCGCAGGCATCAGAATAATCTGCATTCTTATAATTGCGCTGCCGACCGTTATGTTTATGGCAATACAGATCGGCATCATCTATCAGAGTGTAAGGCTGAAAATGGGCTTCATCCACTCGCTTGCAGCGTTTGTGATAAGCCTGGGATGCGCATATGGGTTGATGGACCTGATTGTGTGGCGGTCGGGAGCAGTCAAGATAGTGCACCGCGCGCTGACACTGCGCGAGAAGTTCTTCGTGGTCGCCAACTACATAACACCGCTGACCATGCTCTATTTCATCTGCATCATGCTCGCCGCCATCAGCCTGGGATATCTGGTGTCACTTAGAATCAAAGACAAAAACCTGCTGCTGCCGGTGGTGATGTTCGCCGCATATATAGATTTCTGGACCGTGACCAGAGGACCAGTCTCACATGTGATAAAAAATGCGCCCGAGGTGGTCGGAGCTGTGAGCACGCCGATCCCCCACGCCGGGGCAGGCACATTTATGCCCTCAACCATGATCGGGCCGGGTGACTTTATATTTATGGCGATAGTGTTCGCAGTAGTACATAGGTTCGCGATGAAGCCGCGCCGCAACTACTGGTTCGTGTTTGGAGCGATGACACTTGGAATGCTGGCGGTATTGTTCAATGTGCTCCATGCCCTGCCCGCGCTTATAGTATTGGCTGTGGCAGTGGTAGCTGCGAACTGGCAAGAGTTCAAGCTCTCGCGCGAAGAAAAAATATCCACCGCAATCGTGGCACTGCTCCTGCTGGCATCGCTGCCGATTATATGGTCGCTTTTCAAGCCTCAGCCGGAGAAGAAACATAAGCCTAAGACGGCAGTTGCATATCGGATGACATTCGATATCGCATCGTGGAATTTTGTCGACGGTCAGAGCTGACCGTAATGTCAATGTTTCCCCAACCCTCGAAAGTGATCATACCTAATATATGACACTTCCAGGGGGAAACATGTATGCGAAGGCCAAAACCAGCCGTCTTTGGCTTAATAGCGCTGATCGTTTTATCACCAGTAGTCTGCTTCGCACAAAACGAGGCTGACTCGGGTAGAGGTCCGGCTACATTCCTGTTGCCTGAAGAGAGCCGGATAATTGATATTGTAAAAAATATCGGGCCGACTGTGGTCGCAGTCACTCAATATGATGCCGGAGGTGAAGAAGACGGCATAGGCTCAGGGGTCATTATCTCCAAAGAAGGCGAAATCCTGACCAATAACCATGTGATAAGCGGTGCAAAAAAACTTACCGTCACCCTGGCAGACGGCAGGCAGGTGGACGCAAAGAGCCTGGGCGGAGACCCGGGCATTGACCTTGCAATCATAAAAATTCCCGTCACCAATCTGCCCATCGCCCCTTTGGGTGATTCGGATTCGTTGCAGGTCGGTCAGGTCGCAATAGCCATTGGTAACCCTTATGGATTCGAGCGAACAGTGACTGTAGGGGTCGTCAGCGCACTGAGCAGGACCATCCCCGGAGGCGGACTATCCCTTACTAACCTCATACAGACCGATGCCCGCATATACCCCGGTAACAGTGGAGGACCACTCGTAGACAGCGCAGGTAAAGTGATCGGAATCAACACTGTCGTCGTCAGCGGTAAAGCCGGTACACTCGGCTTCGCAATTCCTATCAACACAGCTCGCAGCGTACTCGATAAAGTTAAAAAACAGGGCAGAATTGTGGTCGGCTGGATTGGGATATCCTTCGCGGAACTCAGCGCAGAAGTGGCCGAAGAATTCGGTCTGCCCGTAAAAGAAGGGGTAATTGTCGCTCAGGTCGAAAAAGGTGGACCTGCGGCGCTTGCAGGAATGCGCAAAGGCGATATAATCGTTGAGGTCGATAATAAAAAAATTACGGACGGTGGCTCGCTCCAGAAAATCATCCGGCAAAGAGAAATAGGAGACAAACTGGATGTTACCGCTCTACGAGATGGCAAACCGAGACATTTCGTGGTAGTCATCCGCGAAATGCCTCTGTCACTGAGATAGTGGGTATACCCAAAGGCTCGGCAGGAGCCTCGCCCTCCCACTTGTTCTGCGCAAGATTCGGCTCGGCGGGAGCCTCGCCCTCCCGGCTCCCTGCTTGCTCATCATTATAATAAACCGGTATTGGGGCATAGCTCAAAAAAGAGTATACTATTACCAATTATTTTTACGGAGAATGAACATTGCTTTCCAGTATTTTGCGCACGACAACGTCGGTCGTGCTGTTATATCACCGCATGGGGCTGCCAAAGCTATCCTCACTGGTGGCAGGCCAGTATGTGGCACCTACCCTCTTTAGATCACAGATGGATTATCTTTCATCAAAAGGCTGGGCTGCGACAAACCTGGACTCTGTGATTTCAGAGGAATTATCCGATATCGACAGGTTCGCGATCACCTTTGATGACGGGTATCTGAGCGTATATGAACATGCCTATCCTGCAATGGTCGAGCGGCAGATGAAAGCGACAATCTATGTGGTGGTCGATTCCATTGGCGGGTTCAACGAGTGGGACCGCAAGGCCGGTGACCAGAGTGAGCAGATGATGAGCGCCGCACAGATAAAAGAACTCTCAGACGCAGGGTTTGAGATTGGCTCGCATACACTTACTCATCCACATCTGACTGAGCTTAACAACAGTGATCTCGATCGCGAACTGGTCGAGTCTAAAAGCAGACTCGAAGACTTGATCGGCAGAGAAGTGAAATCGTTCTCATACCCCTACGGCAACTGCGACGACCGCGTCATCGCTGCCGCAATTGAAGCGGGTTATTCCAATGCAGTCGCAACCAGACTGGGAATAGTATGGAAAGCAGGCTCATTCGAGATTCCCAGGGTGAATGTGCGATGGAATGCTTTCGGTCCGCTGCTCATGAAAAAAATAGGCCGAGCAAGACGGGCAAGCGGAGTGATCGACTGAGCCTATGAGAGTGCTGGAGGCGATAACACCATCACGGATCGGCGGCGCGGAAGTATATGTTGCCGACTTATGCGATGAACTCTCCAGACTCGATATCGATATTGAGTTGTTTGTCCCCTCGGGCAGGCCGTTCGTCAAATATGCAGCCGACCGGGGTATATCGAGCTTCAATTGGAAAACTCACGGCAAGTTCGACCCGATGACCGTAATCCGCCTGGCATTGCTGATACGCTCGCACCATATAGACATCATCCACACTCATCTCTCGACTGCAAGCCTGCTCGGAGCTTTCGCTGCAAAGCTGGCTGGAGTGCCGTCGGTGGCTCATGTGCATGGGTTGAACACTGCGACATGCTTCAAATATTCCACTGCAGTGATTGCTGTATCTGAGGCCGTCAAAAAGCATCTTTGCACGCAGGGTTTGAACCCGGACAGAGTGCATGTGGTCCACAATGGAGTCGATTTGACCAGGTTCAGTCCGGTTCCGCTCGCAGAGGCAAAACGCGCTCAGGGTTATGAAGAAACAACTCCCGTCTTTGGGATATTTGGCAGGCTCTCGGAAGAGAAGGGTCAGCGCAGCGCAATAGAGGCGATGTTTATCCTCTCGAAAACCTGTCCGAGCGCTTGGTTGATGATCGTAGGGGACGGAAAGACTCGCGATGAGCTGATTGGCGCTGCGCAGGCACTCGGAGTTGCGGATAATGTCGAGTTCAAAGGGTTTAATGCTGACGTTAAGCCTCTGATGTCCGCATGCGACGCGGTCATCGTGCCATCACTAAAGGAAGGTTTTGGACTGGCGGCAGTGGAGGCTATGGCTCTATCGCGTCCTGTTATCGCTACAAACATAGGTGGGCTGCCGGAGATAGTAGTATCAGGCGAAACAGGCATCTTGGTTCCCGCGAACAATCCTCAACAGATAGCCGAAGCCATGGGAAAGCTGATTGCAGACAAGTCTGCTGCCGAAGGCATGGGCAAAGCAGGCAGATCGAGGGCGGAAAGCTGTTTCGATCTCAAGAAACAGATCAAGGCGGTCTGTTCGATACTCGAGGATTACACGAAATGAAGCCGTTTGCGCTGTCGGTCAAAATGATAATCAGAGACGATATGGGACGATGTCTGCTGCTGAAAAGATCGATGGACTCAAAAAATAACCCCGGCAAATGGGACTTTCCAGGTGGCAAGCTGGATGTGGGCGAGGCGTTCGATCAGGCTCTGATACGTGAGGTCACCGAAGAAACAGGATTGAAAGTCGCAATCGATAAGCTCGTGGGATCGGCACAGTCCGAATCGCCGTCCAACCGGATTATATATCTGCTGCTTGAGGGTCGAACAGAATCAGGCACAGTCGCACTCAGCGACGAGCATGACGACTTTCTTTGGGTCTATCCTAATGAACTCGAAAAAGCGGATATATGCGATCAGTTCAAGCCGATTGCAAAAATTTTTGCCTCAACGTTTAACTCTTGACAATATGCGGCATATAGATATAGAATCTAACTGACGGGCGATGGGACTAGTTCCACCGCCGGTTTGAATAAATTACCCGACCGCAAGGCCGATAAGCCCAAGCGGGAAGGCGCGTTATGCGTTTAATATTTGAACGATCAAATACGCCTTCTTGCTGATCTGCGAGAGGGCTTTTTTGTTTAGTCTGCATTATTCACGAGAGCGTGAATGATGCTCTTGGAGCCCAAGATTATGCGTGAAGCGCATAATCCTGGTTAGGTGGTGAGTATGGACAAGCGTATTGGCGTGGTAGGAATTATAGTCGAAGATATTTCGGCGGCTGAAGAGGTGAACGCAGTACTCCATGAGTTCTCCGGCATCATTGTAGGCCGAATGGGCGTGCCGTATAAGGAACGCGGAGTGTCAGTAATATCAATAATAGTAGACGGGACTGGTGATGAAATAAGCGCGCTCACCGGCAGGCTCGGCAGGGTGCGAAACGTATCGGTGAAGACAGCTCTGGCAAAAGAAACGAGGTAGTGTTATGTATGATCCGAAATCCAATGATTCCAATGAGTTTATAAGTCATGATGAGATAGAGGAGACTCTCGCGCAGGGACGCGCGCAGGCAGACGATATCGTGCGGATCAGGGAAATTCTGGCCAAAGCAGCTGATTTCAAGGGACTGACGCATCGAGAAGCGGCTGTGCTCTGTAATGTAAGTTCGCCTGAGATTATGGAAGAAATCTATGCACTGGCTCGAAAAGTCAAAGAACACATATACGGCCGAAGAATCGTCATGTTCGCGCCGCTGTATGTGTCTGACTACTGCGTTAATCGATGCGCTTATTGCGGCTATAATCATGACCATACATTCAAGCGCCATAAACTCAACCAGGAAGAGCTTGCGCGCGAAGTAAAGCTGTTGGAGAGTATGGGTCACAAGCGTCTGGCACTGGAGACCGGTGAGGACCCCGTAAACTGCCCGATTGAATATGTGCTCGATTGCATTAAAACGATCTACTCACTCAAGTTCGATAACGGTTCGATACGGCGTATAAATGTGAATATCGCCGCGACAACTGTCGAAGACTATAAAAAGCTTAAGGCTGCCGGCATCGGCACTTACGTGCTCTTCCAGGAGACATATCACAAGCCGACTTACCTGAAATTCCACTTGGCCGGACCCAAGCGCAACTATGAATATCATACCGAAGCCCACGATAGAGCGATGCTCGGTGGAATAGACGATGTGGGGCTTGGAGTATTATACGGTTTGCACGACTGGAAATATGAAGTGACCGGACTGCTGATGCACGCCGAGCATCTGGAAGCCAGATTTGGAGTTGGGCCGCATACCTACTCCTCCTGCCGAATACGCAAAGCCGAGGGCGTCAATGCCGAAGATTTCCCGTATCTGGTGAGCGATGAAGAATTCAAACAAATTGTCGCCATACTGAGGCTGGCTACTCCGTATACGGGGATGATACTCTCTACACGTGAACCGAAGGGCTATCGTGACGAAGTCATCGCGCTCGGAATATCGCAGGTGAGCGCCGGGTCGTGCACCGGTGTCGGCGGATATGCGAATGCCGCAAAGCTGGGATTTGAAGACGAAATACCGCAGTTTGAGCCGGAAGACCGCAGGTCGCCTACTGAGATGCTCAAAGACCTGATTCGAGACGGTTATATACCGAGCTATTGCACCGCATGCTATCGTGAAGGCCGCACAGGCGACAGGTTCATGAGGTTCGCAAAAACAGGCCAGATTCAGAACATGTGCCAGCCAAATGCAATCCTTACTCTGCAGGAGTATCTTGACGACTATGGAGATGATGAACTCCGTGAGCTGGGTAAAAAGGTGATTGACAAAGAAATGGCCGAAATACCGAACCCCAAGGTACGTGCAAAGGCCAACGAGTATCTGGAAAGAATTCGCGCTGGTGAGAGAGATTTCAGGTTCTGAAAACCTTTCACTTCAGTTTGTAAGGCTCTAATATGGGGTGTCCGAGCGCTTCAGCCAGGGCGCCCCATGCCTCTTCAAATCTCTCAGATACATTCGCCGGGACAAACCCGAAATCCAGGTACATATTGATGGCTTTTTGGGCTGTGGTCATGCTCCAGAGATGCACTTTCTTGTGATGGCATGCTCTGAGAAGACGCATGGCCTCGGCAAGCATGGGTTTCGCGAGCTTGCGGCCTTGAAATTCGGGAATTATTACAACCCAGTGGATGCGCCCACGATCATCACCCTCACGGTCGGGGTGATACCAGGCGATTGTACTGCCGATTACCTGACCCGTAGTTTCCTCCACTAGGAAAACACAGCGCTGCTCGAACTCGTCCATGTGCGGCGCGAAATCTTTATTGAAACGCTCCATCGCCTGCTCAATGCTCTCAAATGCGCCCACATTTACCTGAATCTGCGCCCATACAAGCTCCTCGCCACGCTTGAAAAATCGAAATTTGCATCCCGGAGGAAGAGGATAATCTGGAATGTTGTCCAGGTTTTCTCGCGACATTGCGATTGGAATATTTTCCATCAAAGCGTCCTGATGTGGCTCGGCGGGAGCCTCGCCCTCCCAGTCTGTTCATCATTGCAGTAATCTTGTGCTTAACAAAAAACCAGCGAAAGGTCCCGGATACCGATTTATATTGGAGCCGCCTCAATATGAAGCGGCTCCCTGATTATTATTGACTACTTATTTATTCGGGCAGTACTTTTGCCAGACCCTCAAGCTCAGGCTCGCCTGGTCCCAGAGGGAAGTCGATCTTCTTTCGCTCTATGGCCGAGCGCATCAGACCGCACATGATCTCCTGGTCCTTGTAGCCGTCCTCGCCATTGCAAGGATGCACTTTTGTGCCGTCAAGCCATAAGGCTATATCCTCGATATACGGGACCTGCTCGTGGTCGGCATCCCATGTGCCCTCATCGGAACCCTCGGCTCCGCGGCTCTTGGTGACCGCTCGCCAGCCGCCGCCTACATGCACTTCAGCAAAGCCCTCAGTGCCCTGGATGATGAACCGGACCTTGCGCCACCAATACTCGACTTCAGGCACGTCGGGAGCTACCTCGCCGACCTCCATTATGCCGCGCACGCCGTTGACAAACTGAATGAACCCGCCCAGGTAATCCGGGCTGGGATGGTTGTCTGTGAGCTTCTCGCGGCCAAATGCCTGGCCTACTACCCACTCAACCTCATTTCCGCCGTTGAACCAGCGGATGTAGTCGGCAATGTGGGTCGCAAGGTGCATCATCCAGCCGGTGCCGGTGCCGTAGATCGTGTGAATTCGACCCAGTGCGCCGCTGTCGACAACTTCTTTGCACTTTACGAACTGGATGTTATATTTGCGCTGATGGCTCTGAACAGACTTTACACCGGCAGCATCAAGAACTTTTTTCATCTCGATGGCTTCAGTCATATTGGTCGCCATCGGCTTTTCGTATGCGATCAGCTTTACGCCGTTCTCACAGCCCAGCTTGATTAACGGCAGACGAACAGTCGGCGGTGTGCAGAAGCAGAAAATGTCGGGCTTTGTGGCCGCAAGCATTTTGCCCGCATCATCAAAACCTTCGGGATTGCCGCACAGAGCAGCCGCATCCGCTATTCTGCCTGAATCCACATCGGCCAAACCGACAACCTTGAACCTGGGATTTTTATAGAAAACGTCAGCATGGACCTTGCCGCGCTTGCCGAGCCCGGCGATGCCCACTGTATAGACTTGAGACATTTGGTTCCTCCGTTGAAAACAGCAGAGAGCGGAGAGTGGAAAGCGAAGAGCCCGGACCTGTCACCGCTCGGTAGGAAGTGTTAAGTGGGTCGGGGGCAAGAATACCCCCGACCATCGTCGTTATCTTCTCCTGTCGGCAGTTGGCAGTTTCAACTATCAACCGCGGAGTCGTAGGCTCCGGTGACTGCAAACTGCCAACCGATAACCATTATTTGAAATACTTCGCGCCCGGGCCTTTTTCCCATTCGAGCACTGCTGCGGCCACATACTTGACCTCTTCCTCAGTAAGCTCGGGATAGATCGGCAGGGTGAGACAGTTTGCAGAGTTCTTCTCTGTTTCAGGCAGAACCGGCTTCGGATCGCCGCCCGCATATGGCCAGCCCTGCTCGGGTCCGAATGGGAAGCCTTCCTGCTCATGGATAGCGATCGGATAATTGGTCAGAGCTGTGATGCCCTTCTCGTTCAGAAACGCCTGAAGATCATCCCTGCCTGCTGTCTCGATCACATAAAGGTGATAAATGTGCCTGTAGCCGGGCTTGCCGTAGGGCAGCTTGATCTTTGTGCCGGCGAGTTCCTTGTCATAGAGCTTGGCCCATTTGATTCTGTTATCATTGAACTCGTCGATGTGCTTGATCTTCACACTCAAGATGGCTGCATGAATATCGTCCAGACGGCTGTTCCAGCCTACGCTGTGGTGGGAACGCTTGTTGGAACCATGATTGCGCATTTTGAGGATCGGCTCGACGATGTCGTCACGATTTGTGAAGACCGCGCCGCCGTCACCGAATGTGCCGAGGTTCTTGGCCGTTATGAAACTGGTGGCGACTGCATCGGAAAGCTCGCCGATCTTGAATGTGTCGCCCTTTGAACCGAATGCCTGAGCGCAATCCTCGACTACAAGCAGATTATGCTTCTTGGCTATTTTTGCTATCTCGGGCATATTTGCCGGCTGGCCGTAGAGGTGGACCGGAATGATTGCCTTGGTCTTGGATGTGATCTTCTCCTCGATCTTGGTGACATCTATGTTGCGGGTGTCGGCTTCGCAGTCTACAAAGACCGGTGTCGCGCCAACCAGCCAGATGGCCTCGGCGGTCGCAAAAAATGTGTTGGATGTGGTGATAACTTCGTCGCCCTTGCCGATCCCCAAAGCAATGAATGTCAGCCAGAGAGCGTCTGTGCCGGAATTGAGGCCGATACAGTGCTTCATACCCATGTAGGCTGCCGCCTCTTTTTCAAAGCTCTGCATTGCCGGGCCCATGGTATACTTGCCGCTTTCAAGCACATCGACAATCGCCTTATCGATGTCAGCCTTAAGGTTGTGGTATTGACGCACGTGGCCGTAAAAAGGTACTTTCATTTGTTCCTCCTTCGAAAATGGGAACTATTTTCGTCCCCTTCGTGGCGAGCCGCAGGCTCATGCCACGATCCCTAACAATATGATAGCCATCGCGCGTACTCCTGCGGATGGCTGCGTCATTCCCCTCTCGGAACGATGCAAAGGATGCTTTTACGGCACCCTAACGTGCATTATATCACAGCCCGGCAATAAAAACAGCCCCGCTTTTGGGTAGCATTACAAAAATGTTTCGTAAACTGCTGATAATCAATGCCGATGACTTCGGCGCATCAAATGGAGTAAACACCGCCGTCGCGCATGTGCGCCGCGAAGGGCTGATTACGAGCGCCAGCATTATGGTGACCGGGGATGCATTCGATAAAGCAGTGATAATCGCCAAAAACGATCCACAGCTTGCAGTGGGACTACACCTTGCACTGAGTAATGCACGCAGCATGCTCGATCGGAAATATATCCCGGATATCGTCGATAAATGCGGCAGGTTCGGCGATAATCCTGCCGCATGCGCATGCAAATACTACTTCAGCCGGCGTGCAAAGGCACAGATCAGATCGGAAGTTGAGGCTCAGTTCGATGCTTTCGCGCAAACAGGGCTGCCTCTATCCCACGTTGATGGGCATCAACATCTGCATATGCACCCCGCAGTGCTTCCAACAGTGATCGAGATGGCAAAACAATACGGAGCACATGGGATCAGGCTGCCGCACGACCCGCTGATGGTCAATATGCAAGTGGATCGCACACGTTTGGTGCTGAAAATCGTGACGGCTATTGGACATGGTTATCTGGCCTGGATGGGAGAAAATACGCTAAGGGAATGTGGCTTATCGACATGTGAAATGTCAATCGGGGCTATGATGAGCGGAGATATGAAAATCGATCATGTGATTGGGATGCTGGGCAGAATACGTGCGCAGAGCGTCGAGATATTCTTTCATCCATGCGCATCTGAACGGACCGACCCACAGGGTCCAAATCAAGGCGACATGCAGACACTGCTCGACGCGAGGCTGAAAGAGTATGTAATTGCAAACGGGTATGTGCCGGCTACATATGCAGACTTGAAACCGGAGGTGGAGCGGTGAGCGCTGCGAGTATCTTGTTTCTGGCACTGGCAGCGGTTGGCGCGCTCTATTACATATTGTCGACTGCTGCGTTGATCCGGCATTTCAGGAAAGCCGCATCATCCCGACTATCCCCCGCAAAGAGAAATATCTTAAAAGTCAGCATCCTGAAACCGGTCAGAGGAATAGACTCACGGGCAAGCGAAAATTTCATATCATTCATGGATCAGGATTACACGGACTATGAAGTGCTCTTTGGAGTGCTCGATGAGAATGATCCATCTGTCGAGATATTACAAGATATCACGGCAGGCAAACTTCATGCGTCAATATACACCGGCAGCAGCATTGACGGGTTCAACAACAAAGTCAGAATACTCCACACACTCTTTGAGCGTTCGGTGGGTGATATCATCGCAATTGCCGATGCGGACACACGCGCAACACCCGATTTCATCGATCGGCTTATTGCTTCGTTCGATGAGCCGAATGTCGGGATGGTCACATGTATGTATAAAGGTATCAACGACCATGGCATCGCAGATATGCTCGAAGCGCTCCACATGACATGCGTATTCGCGCCGGGTGTGGCGTCGGCAAATGCAATGGGCAAAATAGACTTCGGCCTCGGAGCATCTATGGCAGTCCGACGTGAAGTGATAGAGAAAATTGGAGGATTTGAGACCATCGCAAACTACTTGGCGGATGACTTCCAACTCGGCAGGAAGACGACCCAAGTCGGATATGATGTGGCTCTATCAGACTATGTGATCGACATCAACCTCTCGGGCGAAAAAATAGCACATGTAATGCAAAGAGAACTCAGATGGTCCGTCACAACCAGAGTGAGCAGACCTGCGGGTCACTTCGGCCTTATATTTACATTCGGGTTTGCCTATGCGCTGATGTTTGCCGCATCGGTCGGGTTCGGCTTGCTCGGATGGTCGATATTGATCGGCGTATCTATTATCAGACTCGCGACGGCGTATATCGGCTCGGTCGTATGTCTTGGCGACAACCACTTTTTGAAGAGAGCATGGCTGATTCCTGTTCGCGATCTGCTCTCATTTGCAATATGGGTCGCGGGATATTTCAAAAGAAGCGTGACCTGGCGGGATAGAAAACTGGTACTTGCAAAAGATGGAAGAATCACAAGAGTAAAATAGCATTATTCCAGATCTTTTGCGATCACTGAAGAATCCACTGCCAATATATCACGGGACACCACGGGCCGTTTCCACAGACCGGAATAATAGACAACCAGGCTTGCGATCATCCCGACGAAGGCGCTGATAGCAATGGCATACCAGATTCCCTGGACCCTGTGCAGCCTGTGAGAAAGAAATACAGCCAGAGGCACGCGCGCCAGCCATAACGAGATCAGAGTAATAAGTGTGGTTATAATTGTGTGACCTGAGCCGTTGATGACTCCGTTCGCGATAAGCATGACTGCAAAGCACAGGTAGTTTATTGCGGCAACATGCATATACGTCACACCTATCTCCATTACGCTCGACTCGTTCAAAAACATCTTGAGCAGGATTTGAGGCATGGTCAGGGCAAGCGTGGAGACAAACAAAGTCAGACCGCCGCAGATGATGATGGACCACTTGAAAACGTCCTTGACACGGCTGATATGCCCGGCGCCTATGTTTTGACCCACAACCGTGGCCACTGCGGCATTAAACGTCAATGCCGGAAGCACTGCAAGCTGGTCCAATCGCATAGATGCGCCGAACGCCGCTGTGGCATTTTCACCGTAGCTGTTCACCAGACCGATGACCACGATCTGGCCGATGGACACCAATGACTGCTGGAGGATGGTCGGAAACCCGATCTTGATTATGAGCCCCATCGTGAGCCAGTCCACACGTAGATGCAGCCAATCGGGGGCAACCAGGTGATCGCATTTGCTGAGATAGTAAAATGTGGCAAAAACCCCCAACGCCTGCATCGCCACGCTGGCGACAGCCGTTCCGTTAAGCCCCAAACGCGGGAAGCCGAGCCAGCCAAACATAAGTATCGGGTCGAATATCGCCGTCAACAGCAGAGAGCCTACCTGAAAATAGAGCGGAGTCTTGGAGTCGCCTACCCCTCTGAGCATGGATACCGCAAGAAAAGTTGCATATGTAAACGGCAGAGTGCACAGGAATATGCGCATATAATTCACGGCAAGATCGTATACGTTCGCCGGTGTCTGTATCTGGCGCATGATCCAGGGAGTCGCCAACTCCCCAATCACAAACAAGACTATGCTAAAACCGATAACCAGCACGGTGGAGGTCTGCACAACATCCCTCAGCCTGCGGTAGTTGCGTGCCCCGGCAAACTGAGAAATTAGAATGCTGGTGCCCATGGTAAGCCCAATGGCAATCGTCATAAGCAAGAACACTATCGGCATGCTGACAGTTACCGCAGCAAGGTCCGCCTTGCCCAAGCCCTTGCCTACCCAGATGGCATTGACAATGCTGTATGCCGTCTGCACTATATTGCCTGCCAGCATCGGAAGCGAAAAATGAATGAGGTGGCGCGGGATACTCCCGCTCGTCATGTCGCGGCCATGTTTTGAGGCAGATGATTGCTCTGATTGTTCCATGTTGTCTCCAGTTATATTTTACGCCCGCATGCGAGGAAATTCCATACCTATCACTAATACATTTTCGTGTGAGGTAGTTGTCATGATAGACATTGAATTGATGCAGGCAATATTGGACAGTATGAAAGACCCCGTCGTATATGTGGACTGCGATCACATTGTCCGCTATATGAACAAACCCGCCGTCGCTAACTATGCCAAATGGGGGAATATCATAGGCAAGTCTATCTTCGACTGCCACAATGCATGTTCGCAGGAAGTGATACGCGAAGTATACTCGGCATTCGAGCAGGGCGAAGATGAGCGCATGATCTCAGACAACGAAAAGCACCGAGTGTATATGCGCGCAGTTCGAGATGATAACGGAAAGCTCATTGGCTATTATGAAAGATATGAGCCGCCGGTAAAGTAAGTCCCCGGTTGACTGTTTGTTTCGGGATTTCCAGAGCGGTTGATATGTAATTAACATGAGTGATTGGTTTCCTTTCGCTCCTCAAATCCCGAGATACCAACTGCCGGGGCAAGAATGCCCATCGCAAGATGCGTCCGAGGCAGGAATACCTCGGACGATCAAAAATGTTGTGTTCTGTCATTTCCACTTATATCTGTCATTCCCCTTATATTTGTCATTTCCCTTATATTTGTCATTTCCGCAAAAGCGGAAATCCAGATACCTAAACTATATTGTAGTGCAGCTTCCTGGATTCCCGATCAGGTCGGGAATGACATCAGTTGGCACGCAGTGTTATTCTTCAATTTCAAACATCGGCTTTTTTTATTACTCTAGTGCGAAGCAGATTTCTCGTCGTTCCTCCTCGGAATGACTGTATATTGAAACGCAATTCGGCTTATTGATATGATATTTTGAGTGATAGGTTGCCCCCTCACCCTAACCCTCTCCCCCAGGAGAGGGAAAGAACGGCATTACCCCACACATAAGCAAATAATCAATACAAAATCTGAAATACTAAATCAGTTACGCCATCTTGATGATTAACCTCTACCCATTTACACCCCCGCACGAATATGCTATTCTAATCACAATGATGCTGCAGCAAGCGGGGTTTTAAGGAACCTCCGGGACTCGTGGTAAACAAGGAGGAGATAGAACGTCGTGATTGTCGTTCAGAAATATGGTGGAAGCTCCGTCGCCTCCACCGAAAAGATCGCCGCCGTGGCGAAACGGGTGGCGGCACGCGCAAAGAATGCGCAGGTGGTCGTGGTCGTTTCGGCTATGGGAGACACTACCGATGAATTGATAAGTATGGCCAAAGCATTGTCAACCATACCCGGAGAACGTGAGATGGATAAGCTTCTGGCGACGGGTGAACAGGCATCGAGCGCCTTGATGGCTATTGCGCTCCAAGAGCTTGGGCAAAAAGCAGTCTCGCTCACGGGTGGACAGGCAGGCATCATAACCGAAAGGGTGCAGAGCAAAGCTCGAATACTCAAGATCGACGGCAAGCGCCTCAAAGATGAACTCAACAAGGGTAATGTGGTGGTCGTCGCAGGATTTCAAGGAATCACTGAAAATGCAAGCTGGGCCGACATTACTACACTTGGCCGAGGCGGATCGGATACCACGGCAGTCGCTCTCGCCGCCGCCCTTAAAGCCGATAAATGTGAAATCTACACCGATGTCGATGGGGTTTTTACCGCAGACCCCAGAGTTGTATCGGACGCTGTTAAACTCGACACCATATCATACGAAGAAATGCTTGAACTGGCCGGGCAGGGCGCGCGCGTGATGCATAACCGCGCAGTTGAACTTGGACAGATATATGAAGTCGATATCCTGGTCGCAAACAGCGCCAGAGAAGTCCCCGGCACAATCATCACCAAGGAGGATCCTGAGATGGAAATTCGCAACCCCGTTCGGGGAATTGCTCACGATACAGGCGTAACGAGATTCACGGTTGTAGCCATACCTGACCAACCCGGTGTGGCTGCCAAAATCTTTCATGCGCCGTCACAGGCTAACGTCAATGTCGATGTGATCGTGCAAAACGTCAGCACCGAGGGTCACGCGGACATATCGTTCACCGTGTCTGATGCCGATTACGAAAAAACCAAGAAAGCACTGGAACCGGTCGTCGCTGAGCTGGGCGCAAAAGAACTGCTGGCCGATCAGACACTGGCTAAGATCTCCATCGTCGGAAGCGGCATACGAAACCATCCGGGTTACGCCGACAAAATGTTTCAGGCTCTTGCAGGCGAAGAAATCAACATCCTGTCCATCGCCACAAGCGAGATCCGCATAACATGCCTTATCGAACGCGAGAAAGTCAAACAAGCCGTGCGTGCCCTGCATAAGGTCTTTGAGCTGGAGAAAGTATAGAGCAAGGCATACGCTCGGAATGACTAAATTTGATGATGTTTATTGTTTCGCAACAAGCCTTGATGATCTGAATTCTTCCCTCCGGGTATCCTCCTGGAGGGATTTCTATGAAAGTTGAAATATGAGTCGGATGGAACGCACAAAATTCCTGCTCTGGTCGCGACCGGTGTTTCGCACATGCGAGATTATCTGCAATCACGCTGCCAGACTCTTCGAAAAAGGCAAAAACCTTGCACATGCCGGTTCTGAACTCGCTGAGCTGAACCGAAAGAGAATGAAATATCAGCGAGTGCTTAACCGCATCGGGTCGAGCCATGATCATGTCTGCGCCGACTGCAAAGGCAAATGCTGCGGAGGTGTGCGTGAGCGTGATGCTTTCACCGACCGTGTGCTTCAGTTCCCCGCAACACCGCATAGATATGGCAGGCGTAAAGAAGGCAATATGGCTCCTTATGATATCGCAGCTGAGTGGGTTGAAAGTAACACCGACGTAATGAAAGCTGAGTGCGTGCCGGGGCATTGCCCGGAATTGACAACTAAAGGCTGCAGAATTCCGTATGAGCTTCGCCCGATACAGTGCGTGGCTTATTTTTGTAATGCGACAATCAATGAACTATCGCCCGAACAATGCCGGACAGGCTCAAAGGCTTTGATCGGACTGATGAAAATCCAGATAGCCATGGTATGGTTGGCTATCAGATCCAAACGGCGAAGTGCATGACGGTTGAAAAGAGAAGCGACATCAAGCCCGGTATGCGTGTTCAGATTGTAGAGAAGCAGAACCAGCGCACCGGTGCACTCACCGATGGCGTCGTCTCTCGAATTCTCACAAACAGCGCTGTGCATACGCGCGGGATCAAAGTAATGCTGACCGATGGGACGGTCGGTCGGGTGATGGCAATAATGGCTTGACATCCGCCCCTCGATTTGGGTATATTCTGACCTGTCGGCTTTCTTAAAATATAACTCGGAGGCAGTATGGCTCTCGATCTTATGGAGGCTCTTCAAGCAAGGGAGAGCAAAGTCAATGAATTTTTCAAGCAGCCGCGGTTCCGCGAATGGTTCAAACCAAAAGACCTGGAAGACGCGGTTTTCGCTTATATCGAACGCTCCGGCAAGAGACTGCGGCCCGCTGTGCTTATGTGGGCATGCGGAGCAGTCGGTGGAGATGAAAATATCGCGCTGCCCGCTGCTGCGGCTGTGGAACTGTTTCATACATGGACGCTGGTCCATGACGACGTTATAGACAACGATGAACTGAGGCGCGGTGGACCGACAGTCCACAAACTGGGTGAGATATTCGCCACGAGCAAACTGGGTTACAGCGAGGAAAAAGCAAAAGAATATGGCCGCGACCTGGCTATTCTCACCGGCGACTCTCAGCACGGCTGGAACGTGAGTCTGCTGTGTGAGTGCGCGCGAAATGGTGATGTGGACGCAAGAGTAATACTCGAGATCATCTATTACCTGGAATCGCATGTAGTCAATACGCTCATTGAAGGCGAGACACTGGATGTGCAGTACTCGCGCACCCCGATTGAACAGCTTACTCGTGATGATATCGTCTATATGCTCTGGATGAAGACCGGAGTGCTCTATGAGTTTGCAGCCAAGGCCGGAGCAATGATCGGACTCAACACCGCTGATATCAACCACCCCACCGTCGCGGCGCTTTCCAGGTTCGCATCGAGCTGCGGGACTGCGTTTCAACTCCAGGACGACATTCTCGGCCTGCTCGGAAAAGAAGAAAAACTCGGCAAACCCGTAGGCTCGGATGTGCGCGAGGGCAAAAAGACCACGATAGTTTTCTTTGCCTTAAAAGAAGCGACCAATGAACAGCGCAAGTTTCTGCTCTCGGTGCTCGGTAAATCCGACGCATCCGCTGAGGATGTGCAGAAAGCAACTGAGATGATGGTGCAACTCGGTGGTATCGAGAAAACAAAGGAACTGGCACTTGAACATGTGAACAAGGCGCTGCCTGAACTGGATGTGCTGCCGGATACGGAATATAAGCTGCTTCTGGAGGCATGGGCGCACTATATGATTAACAGGAGTTTCTAGGCACGGCCAAACTCTATGTGAACCACAACATACAAAAGGTGCCTCGGGACTTGTTCCCGAAGCACCTTTACTGTTATGCAGCATTGCCTACTTGAATATGATCTTCCGTACAGTTTCTTCGGACAGGCAGTATTCATCTGCAAGTCTCTCTATCGAGACCTTCTGCAAAAACTTTTGCCTGATCTCGTCATTTCTCTGCTGAAAATAGTTCCGCGCTCCTGAATCCTCGCCCCACTTTTTTCGAGCCGTATCTTTTGGAAAATACAGAGTGTCACCAGCTGCATATTTCTGTACTTCCTTTAGCAGGTCATCAGGCAAGACATCGGAGGCGTTCTTGTATCTCATTTCGCAACACCTCCGGATTTAGCTGTTTTTGTCCAAAAAGTCTGCAACCGTCGGATAAGACTCAATCGCTGCTCCGTTTGCTTCTATGGCAGCAACGATGTTTTGCTCGACAACTTCTGCGCGCTTGCGAAAAACCGATAAGTTCTCCGCATCGAATGCACTGAATATGTCAAGATCCGCAATACCATACTCAGCACCAACGATATCCAGCTCTTTCTGGAGCAGACAGCACCAGGCATAGGCATTGACCGGATTATTCTCATCACACCAATGGTAGACCCTGAGCCATGTGTAGCTGAGTTCCTGATACCAGAATGCCAGCTCGGAAAAGTCCGGCACGCTGATTCTTCTGACTGCGTTCTTGTCATGCTCTGCGAGGAACACCTTGGTCGAGACAATCATCTTGTGGCACAATCTCTTCTGCTCATCAGCCGTCTTTGCGCGAATTACACTCTCGTAAAGATCAGTGAACCCCGCCGGGATTTCATTCATGGACAGAAGCTCTTCGATCTGATTTGTCTGCATTTGTCTGAAATACCGCTGATTGGCAAATGCTACGGCGTCGGATAGATGGATGCAGATGTATCCCGCGTATTCGCGCACCTTATACAACCTGTCCTCGAAAAGCATCTCCTGATGGATTTCCATCGCTGTGTTAAGCAATTCGAGAGCCCTATTGTACATATAGTGCGGATTCTGCAAGTTAGCCCGCAACTGTGCCTGAAGAGCCATAAAGCGCCGCCGGTCATCATCATTTCTGGCATATAGAATTTCTGCATCGTCCAGACACACAGGGTTATCTGCCTTGATATCCGCGATTCGCTCTACGCGCTCCCAGGACATCGGAAACAGATCATATCCTATGCCATCAATAATAAACGTGCGTGCCAGACCATTCGATCGGCTGGTTGCTGGGATATAGAAACCGAAACTGATCTCGTCATTATTCTCATCGAACTCACGTACCTTGTGCCCGATCAGTAGGCACACATCGTCCTTATATTCAGACTCAATCTTACGGATAGCCCAATTCGCTAACTGAGTTTTCATAATATGCCACCTTATTTTGTAGTTGCAAGCGCTCGCTGTAATCGAATGGTAGCATAAGGTAATGGCGTATACAATGCCGATTTCTTCTTTAGTTATTTTATACCGTGGATTCTACGCGAAGCAGAAAAGTGGAAGATGCAGCAGAACGAATCGCCTAAAACAACTGGCCTACACTGAAGTATGTCCGAAATGCATCGCCATATGCGAAGTCGACAGACATCTGGCCGTATGGGGAATTGTACCGCACGCCAAAACCAGCACCCGCACGAGGAGAGAAGTGTTTGCTCTGGCTGTATTGTGTGGTTATTCCTGAGATATACTGAAACTCACTGCCCCAGGCACTCCCCGTGTCTACAAACGCAACGCCCCATATATCCCTGGTGAACGGATATCTGATCTCTGCATTCGCAAGCATCGCATATTTGCCCCAGTAGCGGCCTTCGAGATAGCCCCTGAGAGGCATGTCCCCTATCCCACCAACGAAGTATTGCTCGTAATACGGCAGGCTGCCCGCCGACCCGGCAAGCATCGCCCTCAAAGCAAGCACCGGCACACTCTGCTCGCCAACTGCACCCGGCTTGACCGTCTGAGCCCTCAGTGGAATATACCACCTGCGGTCGGCCCAGAGTTTGCCTATCATACTGTCCCCTCCCGTGCCCTGGTCCGACCACCCACTTTCAAAGAAACCGAGGGTGTATGTGCCGCATGTGGGATTCGTCGACGAGTTGCGATAGTCTTGCGCTGCCTTCAAACTCGCGAGCAATAGGCTGCCGCTCTGGAGAGTCGGATCGGTCATCTCACTCGTAGGCAGGTTCTTGGCGACCACATTTTCAAACCTCAGCCCTCTTGTTAGGGTCAGTGACGGCTCAGGCATATGGCTCACCGCAGCCTTGAACCCGCTGCGGCGCTCGAAATAGCGTCCCGTGCCCGAAAGGTCCCTGGAAAATCTGTAATACGGCAAACTGAAAACATCCAGCTTGAGAGATGTATTATCAGGCGCGATCCACGGATTGAAATACTCGATCCGGCCGCCTGCTTGAGACTCCACGCTCCCCATCTCACCAGAGACCAAGAGTTTTTGCGCTTTGCCGCCAAGGTTCCCGAATGTGAGTTTGACCGAACCTATCAGGCTGTCCTGTGGGCTGTAGCTGCCCCCGAGGTCGGCATAGTTGAACTGGGTCTGCTCATCAAACTTCCATATGAGTATCGCCTGCCCCATCTGCTGGGTCGGCTCCATATCTGAGTTTATCGCCGCGAATACTCCAAGCTGCTGGAGCTGGACATAGTCGCGCGTTATCGCTTCACGACTGAAAAGATCATCTGTTTTGACTGTGAGCACGCGCCTGACTGCACTCTCACGGACCTTGCTGAGTCCCTCAAACCTGATGGCGGTGATCCTGAGTTCGGTGATGGTCATAGTAAGTGTGCCGACCTGTCCCGGCTTGGGCAGATCTATGCTCGTTACCGCGGCAATATATCCACGATCTTGGTAGGCCGCCTGGACCGCATCTATCGCCTTATTGAGCACATCCCCATTTATCAACTGCCCTGATTTGAGACCGGAGGCTTGCAGGAGATCACCAGTAGTGATTGCCGTATTGCCTTGGAATGTGATTGACCGGGCGAGTGGCGGAATCTCTATGTGCAGATCATTCGTGTCGACTGAATCTATGCCGGACACATCTTGAGCTGCGCAATGCACAGCCGTAAAAACTATGCAAGCTATAATCAACAAATACAAAAATCGGCTTAATCTCATAATCATCACAGACGTTATCTTTTGCATATGATAGCTGTTTTACCTGGGCTGTTGTCAAATCACTGGACGATGCTCTATCGCAGAACAATTATGACACACAACTAAAAATAGAAATAAAAAAAGGACTCATTGGCGAGGAGAGCGAATATTGCTCCATACGGCAAGAGACTATTTTCATTCTAATGTGGAGATAATGGGAGGTTTGTTTATGAAACGCGTAATACCGATTGTTATTATTGTCGCCGTTGTAATTGGAGTATTCTTTGTATTTTCCCATTACATTGCGAGCGGGCAGAGCTTTGAATATAAATTTAAGCAGGGGCAGATCGATAAATATAAAACAACCATGGATATGACCATGAGCATGCCCGGCATGCCGGCCAAACTGACCGGTGGTTCCTCGTCAATAACTATGAATGCCAGCTTTATCACGACACAGAAAGTGGTGAGTGTGAAGTGGAACGGATCGGCCAATATGGAGATGTCGCTGAGCGACTTTCAGATGAAAGTGCCGGGTATGCCCGCAGGTATGACGCCATCCATACCGGACCAAAAATACACCATGACAATGTCTAAAGACGGCGAATTCGCAGGCTTTAAGGATATGAATGGTAATTCCAGCAATGGGATGGATATGAAGAACCTCTTTAATCAGATGAGTTCGTATCAGATGCCGGCAAAGCGAATGAAACTCGGCGAGAGCTATGAAGCAAAAGTGCCGATGCCATTCGGCGGAGAGATGACAGTGATATCCAAACTCGCCGCGCAAAACGTGCCGATTGCAGGAACAGCCGCAGCTAAGATACTACAGGAATTCAAAGGGCATTGTGACCTGAGCGAGATGGCACAAAAACTCGAGAAGGAAAATCCTAAGGCAAAAGGTGTTATGAACAAAGGCACAATGGATATAGATGGGCATGGAGTGACCTATTTCTCCACCACAGAAGGCAAACTGATCGAAACACATTCATCCTCGAATGCTACCATAAAGACCGATATGCCCGGCTCACCAGGCGGTCAGGGCGAGATGAAAATGAACATCAAAGTTCACATGGTGAAAGCTAAATAGTTAGCCCGCATTATTCACGAAGATCGTGAATAATGCTCTCGGAGACCCGGATTATGCGAAAAGCACATAATCCGGGTTAATGCTCATTTTGCTTGCGTGATAGCAGCCGTTCGTGTTATTGTGATGAGACGGTTCCCACCGGTTTTATAAGGGTATCAATACATAAATCCAATAACTGAGCGGCGTGTTCAGAGCTTATCGGTTCTCCACTCTCCGCTCTGGGTAATTGAGGAGGACGGAGAATATGGCGCAGGCAAAACAGGGCGATAGTGTGAAGGTCGACTATACGGGTAAGCTCAAAGACGGCAGTGTGTTCGACTCATCCGCAAACCGTGAGCCGTTGGAATTCACAATCGGAGGCGGGCATGTCATACCGGATTTTGAAGAGGCAATTGTCGGGATGAACCCCGGTGATTCCAAGACTATCGAAATCTGTGCGGATAGGGCATATGGCCAGCACCATGATGATATGGTGATTGAAATCGATAAGGCACAGTTTCCTGAAGATATTAAACCCAAGGTAGGCGATCAACTTCAGATCAGCCAGCCGGACGGCCGAGCGGCAGTGGTCGTGGTGACGGAGATTACCGAAGACAGCGTGACGCTGGACGCAAACCATCCGCTTGCCGGGCAGGACCTGACATTTGACATTCAACTGGTTGAAGTGGCTTGATGACCGACATTTCTCCGAAACCTGCCGTCTCGGCACTGATTATCAAGGACGGCAGGGTGCTTCTGATTAAGAGAGGCTGTGAACCCAACAAGAACCTATGGTCGCTGCCGGGTGGAAGCATTGAACCCGGTGAGACCCTCCGTCAAGCAGCTGCCAGAGAGGCGTTTGAAGAGACTTCATTGGTTGTCGACGTTGGAGATGTGGTCGGCGTCCATGAAGTCATCTCAAAAGACAATGAGACACTTCTATACCATTACGTAATCATTACCTTCCGAGCAAATGTCATCTCCGGCGAAATTGCTCCTTCTGACGATGCAGCCGACGCAAAATGGGTGTCGTTGGATCATGTGCATGAATATCCACTGACTCCGGGGCTGGCAGATCGGCTATCGTCCGTAAATCTCTTCTCTTAATTACTCAAATGCGACAAACCCATTGCGCTGCTTCCAGCATCTAATAATTGAAAGCCGCTGATGCACATTATGGAAAAAGACCTGCTTGAACAAATCTGGGATCAGAACCGTGATTACTTGAGGCGCATGCTGATAGGACTTGGCCGGGATATAGACCTTGCTGATGACCTCTTACAGGAAACATACCTGAATGCACGTCGAGGAATATCCGGGCTTAAGGGCGAAAATGCCCGCGCGTGGTTGGCTGCTATAGCCAAAAATGCATTTCTCATGCACATTCGCCGCAGATATGTGCGAACCGAGACCGAGCTGGAAAACGCAGAGGCAGCCGCGGAAAGTGTGGTCGGCACAACTGAACACTTGAACTCCATGAATATCCGGCAGGCTCTTTCAACTCTTGATCCAATAGTGCGAAAGGCTCTGGTAATGAAGCATTATGGCGGCTTTACTTATAAGGATATCGCAAAGCATATGAACTGCCCTGTGGGCACTGCTAAATGGCGTGTGCACAGCGCTATTATCGCGCTTCGGCAGATGCTTGGCGGAGCTGAGGAGAAGCCGATGGAACTGACATGTAATGATCTCAAGGGCGGAAGATTGCTGGACTATCTTTACGCAAAATTGCCGGATGATGAGATGAAAGCCGCCGACGAGCATATTGAAAAGTGCAGCGGATGCAGAAAAGAGGCAAACGAAGTCGCAGACGTGCTTCAAGCGCTCGATAGCGTTGAGAATGAGTATCGCGTCACAAGCATTATTGAACTCGATACGGAAGGTAAAGCAATCGTTTATGCAAGTTTTGTCTTTGCTAATGAGCATGGCGAAATTGCTGAGCCATTTGAGTTCGGTGGGTCGAAATCCCTTCAATATATGGCTATTGAGGGTAAAGAAGTTCAGTTTGAATCGATAGGGCAAAGTGATCTGCCTGATACTCTGAAATATCGTGCACGTCTTCCCGATACGATAGTGCCTGGAAAGCCTGTGGAAATGCTTATTGTGGACTACCCTGAGCAGAGAGCTGAAGAACTCGGCAATAGAATGTGGCGCTTGGGTCCAGGTAAGCTCGATCTGAGCGAAGAGCTGGCTTATGCTGCAGCTATCCGGCTCCCTGCAGATGCGGAATTTGTTCAGGGTATGCCGGAACCGCAGGAAGTGCGAAAGAAGAAGGCAACTACCGTTATATGGCGTGGAATGCTGCCCGCTAACCAGAAATTCGAGTTCTGGGTCGAATACAGACTATAACGTGCACTAAGTAAATCACGGTTGGTCGCTTGCATAACCACTATAGTTTTTTACACCAGTAAAACCACATACAATCGTGAGCATTATTCACGTTGCTCGTGAATAATGCGGGCTAGATCGACACGGCTATACCACCAGGCACTCGGGCAGTTCCCTTGAGCAGGGCCGCAACGGTCGCAACTACCTTATCCGCGTTCGGCAGAGCTGACTGCTCGAGTTCCCTCGAATATGGCATGGGTGTGTCGGCAAGAGCCACACGCATGATTGGGGCATCCAAATAGTCGAATGCATGAAACTGGAGCTGATCGACTACCTGTGCGCCTATACCGCACTGCGGCCAGTCCTCTTCCACTATGATCGCATGCTTGGTCTTCTTTACAGATTCGACAATTGTGCTTATATCCATCGGCCTGAGCGTGCGTAGATCGATCACTTCAGCGCTGATGCCTCTCTTCTCAAGAGCGTTGGCGGCACTGATGGCTACATGCAGCATGCGCAGATAGGAGATTATGGTAACGTCATCACCTGTGCGCTTGACGTCCGATAAGCCTATAGGAAGCGTATAATCCTCCTCGGGAACATCGCCGCGCATTGTATAGAGGAGCGCATGCTCAAGAAAGATCACCGGGCTGTCGTCACGGATCGCACTCTTGAGCAGTCCCTTGGCGTCATATGGGGTCGAAGCGGTCACTACCTTGAGGCCGGGCACATGCACAAACCATGCCTCCAAATTTTGCGAATGCTGAGCGCCGAGCTGCATACCTGCGCCCTCCGGCGCTCGGATTACCATCGGGACTTTTATCTGGCCGCCGGACATATAGCGCAGTTTGGCTGCATGATTGACTATCTGATCCATAGCGAGCAGAGCAAAGTTCACCGTCATCATCTCGACGACCGGCCTGAGACCCACCATCGCCGCGCCAGTGCCTATCCCCGCAATTACCTCCTCGGAAATGGGAGTGTCTCTGACCCGTCTGTCGCCGAACTCTTCGAGCAGGTCCTCCGTGACACGATACGCACCTTGATACTGTGCGACCTCTTCACCGATGATGAACACATTCTCATCGCGTCTCATCTCCTCGCGAAGCGCCTGGTTCAGAGCCTGTCTGTAGTATATGACCGGCATTTTGTCACCTTGCTCCTAACACCTGATTTTGATACTTATCAGAATGGTTCACAGCAGATTCCTCGTCGTGCCTCCTCGGAATGACTGGGACTGAAACGCCTAAAATAATCAATGCAAAATACTCAATACTAAATTGCGTTAGCATAGACGTCATGGTAAAGAGCTTCTGGTTGTGGAAGAGGCGAGTCTTGCGCGAATTTTACAGCCGCTTCTATCTCACTTGCGACGTCTGATTGAATCTTCTCTATATCTGCCGGGCTGAGCGTGCCTTCATCCATGAGCTTGCTGCCATATTGGACAATCGGGTCGCGCCTGCGCCACTCTTCGATCTCCTCTTTGGTGCGATATGTGCCGGGGTCGGCAATGGAATGACCTCGGTATCTATACGTGATGGCCTCCACGAATATGGGGTGCTTAGTCTCGCGAACCTGGGAAATCAGCTTGTCGGCCATATCATAGACCGCCATTACGTCCATGCCATCCACCGTCTCAACAGCCATGGAATAGCACTGAGCGCGGCGATGCAGGTTCGGCACCGCTGATGCGCGCTCGACAGCCGTGCCCATGCCGTAGAGATTGTTCTCACAAACAAAAAGAATGGGCAAATTCCAAAGAGAAGCTATATTGAGGGTCTCATGAAACGAACCTTCGTTGACTGCACCATCACCGAAAAAGCACAGGCATATCTGATCGCCGCCGCTATAGGTAATGGCAAAGCCGATGCCTGCAGCAATCGGCAGTCCGCCCCCTACAATGGCCGTGCCGCCCAGAAACCGGCGTTTTATATCGAACAGGTGCATTGATCCGCCTTTGCCGCCGGATACACCCGTGGATTTGCCGAAAAGCTCGGCCATAACAGCCCGAGGGCTTGCGCAGCGTCCGAGAGCATGGCCGTGCTCGCGATATGCGCCTATCACGTAATCATCCGACCGCAATGGCCACATAAATCCGCTCGCCACCGCCTCCTGGCCAATGTATAAATGCAGGAAGCCCCGGATGTTGCCGCGCTCATACATCTGGGCGGCCTTCTCCTCGAACTTGCGGATCATGGTCATCTCACGGAAGATGTCTATCTTGTCTTGTTTGGTGAGCATGACATTCCTTTCAATAAAGCTCAAAACTTGAGTTCATTGGTCAGAATTTACCCACCAATAGAGAGGTCAAATCTGCTCGGAGGCATGGTATGAACTTCTGACCAGAGGGCCGGACTCGACATACCCAAAGCCCATATCCAAGCCGATTTTCTTCAACTCGGCGAACTCATCGGGTGTGTAGTATCTGACGATTGGGGCATGCTCTGAAGATGGAGAGAGGTATTGACCAATGGTGAGGATGTCACAATTAGCATTACGCAGGTCATGCATGGTCTTTATTATCTCATCCCAGTTCTCACCCGCACCGACCATGATGCCGGACTTGGTGCGCACATCAGGCGCGATCTTATCGGCTCGCCTCAATAGATCGACGGAACGGGAATAGACAGCCTGAGGGCGCATTGCCGGATAGCAGCGCTCGACTGTCTCCACATTGTGGTTCAGTATCTCAGGCCTGGCATCCAGCACCACCTTGAGTAAATCTACATTGCCTTGAAAATCAGGAATCAGAACCTCGACCGAACAGTCGTTGCACTGCTCGTGTATGAGCCTTATAACCTCGGCAAAAATATGCGCGCCGCCGTCGGGCTGATCATCACGGGTGACGCTGGTGATCACGGCATGGCGCAGTCCCAGATATTTCACCGCATCGGCTACTCGATAAGGCTCGTCCTCATCGATAATATCCGGCTTGCCATGGTTGACTGCGCAGAAGCGGCAGTTGCGGGTGCATGTATTGCCAAGAATCATGAAAGTGGCTGTGCGCGCATGCCAGCACTCGCCTATATTCGGGCAGTTGGCACTCTGGCAGACTGTGTGAAGCCTGGCACCTTCGACCAGGCGCTTTACCTCAACATAGTTTTCTCCCTGCGGGGCTTTTGCTTTGATCCAGTCGGGGCGTTTTAGTGTTGACATTACAGACTGAGGAACTCCTCTATTGAAAGACCTGAGGCGCGTACTATCGCGCGGACAGTACCTTCGGGCATATCGCCCGGGTGATTTGGTACTACCACATAGACCCGAGTTTTTGAGTTGCGCCAGACCTCATGGCTTCCCTTCGCCATCCGGTCAAAAACGAACCCGGCAGTCCGAAGTTTGTGGATTACATCAGAGGCTTTCAGACCCGACAGCCTGCCCACTATGCCGCCACCGATATCGCAAGATCAAATTCATTCGGCAGTTGACCGCGCAGTCGCTCTGGAAGATCATCGCCATGCTCGATGCGTGCCTCAATTAACTTGCGGGCTACATCCTGGGCTATCTCGAGAGTTTCCGCAAGTGTCCTGCCCTGAGCAATAAGCCCCGGCAATGCATCGCATGTGGCAAGATATGCACCTTCAGGCAGTTTCTCTATGTGCAGTTCTATCAAACGTTCGGTCATTGCTTCACCAATATCTATGCGCTATACAATTATACCACAAGTCTCCCCGCATACTTTCTCTTGTAGCCATCACTTTAACTGCACATTATCGAACCCTCGCACACCAAAACCCTTGCCCCACGGATCAATGTCCGACATACCGGATGAATCAATCAAGTCACCAATTCTATCGCGCCATGCATACAGCGCTTTGGGTTCATGTGAGTAATGACCCATATCCTCAACCAAACTCGACGGCACATCCACAGCCCTGCGAGCCGTATCAAGCCACCTGCGCTCATCTTTGGTCAACGAGTCGCCTTTTGCGTTGTACTTGTCTATTATGCTCTCAAGTATCTTTGCATATGCAAAGTCTTCCATGCCGTCGCGATAGTTCTCCAGTCGGATCGTGGGAACGGGTTTGCCGCCAGGTCCGCAGCAGAATAGAGAGCCGTCTCCATTATATTCACCGAAAGACCTGGGGTTCCAACTGGTAAAAGGACCACTATTGATCGGCATATTTCCACTCCAAAATGTCAGAGAGTAGTATAGGAAGCCGTCCGGCTTGAATTTGGCAGTCATGGCTCCCATCAAAAGTCGCGCCTCGATGGCATCATACTCCACAAACCAGTTGGCATAGGGGTTGTGTGGACCACAGCATATATACCACCATACTTTCTTTCCTGCCGCCCTGGCTGCGTCCACTTTGCCCGGATCGTAATCGGGCGTCAGAGGACACCAGGCATCTATCGACTTCATGGAGCTGTCCATACCGTAGTTGAGGTCCTTTGCCGTAGTCATAAGCAGAATATCTGGAAAGGCCTCTTTCAGGCTCTTTGTCGTGTTTGCAACCTCCTCAAACCTGGTAGAACCGACCTCGTCAAATCCATATATATAGGCGTGATCGAGTATTCCAAGCTCTTTGCACTTCTCGTATATTGGTTTGAAGTGATCCACGCTTTTGCCTGCGTTTTCAATATTGCCAAGATTGAATGCCACCAGTCTGCCCTGATCATGCAGGTGCTTCAATATGTCGTAGTCCGGCGGACCAGGCTCGTATAGATGATCGAAGTCGATATAATAATCAGCCAGGAAATCTGCGTAATCGTATTTGAGTTTCGTCTGCCAGTTATCCTCACCGCATATATCTTTGATTATGTGATCCTTGGATTCACCTATCAATGCAGTTATTGCTGTGGGGATGGGTGTGCAGTCCGGCAGAGTAAATGACCTTACTTGGAGTGAGACATCCAGCACTACCGGTTTGGCGCCCTGAGCCGAGACAGTCAGTTTGCCTTTATACAGACCTGGAGCCTGTCCTTTTGGAACCTTGACGCGGACCCAGAATGTCTGGATATTCTCCCAGTCGATATCGACAGGACCGAGAAAGTCCAGGATAGGGTCCGGCCACCAGCCTGTATATGAGACCACATAGCACGGAGACTTCGTCTTTACATAGCCGACCACATCACAGTCGATATTGGATGATGATAAGACATCACCATCCCTGGACTGGAGATCCGACACGCTGACTTTGACACCTTTCAGAGCATGGATTCCAGACGGCGTAACTGCGATCTGAAAGCTCTCTTTCTCGTTGCGGGCGGCACTTATCGATATCGTCTTTGTCGCCTCTATGGATAACGGTACATCCCTCGGCAGCACCTTTTTTGTGGAGCTTGCCAAACCCACAAGCATAGTATCTGTCGGCAAATCCAGCTTCTTTATGGAATCACGCAGTTCAAGGAGCGAATGCAGCCGATTGAGCTGACCTGTTATCGCATCTAGACGAGTTGACAAGTCAATCAACCTGTCCAAACCCGTATTCTCTGAGTTTTGTATTATATCAAGCTCTTTGGCTAGAACAGTCAGTCTGGAATCCCCAGTCTTGCCCAAATGAGATCCGCAATCGTCAACCGCGTAGCGGGCATCCTTTATCTTGAAACCTAGAAATGATTCTTCAGCTTTCAGCAAGGCTGCAGGCACCTGCGGCAGTGGTTCACCTTGTTTGAGCAGAGTTATATTGTCGATATAGACCCGAGTGTCATTCGTGGGGCAATTGGTGTAGAAGTGCACAATGGAAATATCGGAGCGGTCCACGGCATCCGGCATCCTGGAAATATCCACAATATACCTTCCAGCCGATCTGGCAGGCAGCATGTAATCATGCTGCAGGCCGTTTCTGAACTCGGGCTTGCTGTCCGATATAAACATGCTCAGCAGCAATACAGCACCAGATGGATTTGCGATATCTACGACGAATCGGTCGTAGCCGCTCCAGTCCTTGATTGATGGCACACCCTGAAATGCAGGCCAGTTCTCCATACCGGCTTTCCATGAAGGAGTATAAAATTCAAGTGAGTGTGAGCCGGAGGTGGCGTATCCGTCGGAGAGTTTCAAAGAGTCCTGGTCGGGTGATCTCATAGACCATGCCGAAAGGTCATTTTCTGATTCAAAGTCGAATAGCCTAACCGATGCTGTCGCACCGGCACATTGTATCGACATGAAAATAATCAGACCGATAACTAAACATATCTGCGAACGCTGCATTATCACTACTCCTCTCACTCCTATGCATGCCCAAAAACTATCTCAATGACATGGTTAGCGAAAGAAGAGCGCACATCCTTCCATCCGTGTTATACGGAGTTATGCTGCTGCAGCCATCTCATCCCCAAGGCCGTCATGGCTTACGAGATCGACCATTGCTTCTACTACCAGCGGATCGAACTGCTTGCCCGCGTTTTGTTGGAGCCGGATGACAACCGCTTTTGAAGAAAGCATCCTGTCCGATCTTGAAGAACTCATTGCATCAAAAGCATCGACTGCGCTTAATATGCGCGAAATCTGGGGAATCTTTTCGCCGGCAAGACCGTCGGGATAACCTTGACCGTCATAACGCTCATGGTCATGACCGGCTATCTCACCTAAAGCAGCCATGTCAGGACAATCCGGTATGCAGTTGAATGCCCGTATTGTCATTGCAGCATGAGTGCGCACCAATTCTAGTTCCTTATCGCTGAGCCTGCCCGTCCGGTTTACCAGGTTTGAAGGCAGACCCAGACGACCACAATCATGAACAAGCCCGGCACGATAGGCCAAGTGCGCATCTTCAGTCGACATGGACATGTGCTTTGCAAGAGCATGGGCATAACGAGCTGTTCTTATTGAATGACCCTGCGCAGCCGGGTCCTTAAGGTCCACCATCGCTGCAACTACATGCAGCACACGCTCTATGCCCTCATCATTGTCCAACTCGCCCGGTGTCTTGATCTCATCGCAGAGTTGAGAGATCAGTTTTGGAAGAGATTTGGTATCTATGAGTGATTTGTAGAAAGCAGAGTCTTTTGTGGAACCCACAAATGTTGCCCAAAGATCATTCGACCATGCACGACCCGTAAACGCTGCAAGACGATGCAGGCCCTTGGAAAAGCTGGACTTGTTGCTGAAGCAGCCGGCAATGTCAGCCGCATCAGCGATACGTAGTATCTGGCCACCGAGCGGTATCTCATCAGAAGATAGCCCGTCTGGAAAACCTGATCCGTTCCACCACTCATGATGAGCATTCACATACTCGGCGGCACTCTTCATTCCAGGGAGCCAGTCAATTATCGCGCCACCTCGACGAGGATGAGCCTCTATATACTGATCGTTTATCTGGAGCTGCAGGCTATCATATGAGGTAATATGTTTTAGAGCACCGATCGCACCAACGTCATGCAGCAGACCAGCATAAAATACATCACGACGTGTCTCGGGTGATATTATCGATGCTAAATACTGACCCAGTATCGCAACCCGCCAGCAGTGGAAGTGGCACCCTTCAGGAATGATATCGGTCATGTATGATACTGCGGCTAATAGTTGCGCGGGGTTCATCTGTGCTTTCTGCTCCTTGCCCAAATTATTGTTGTAAATGGAGGCACGATTATATTAAATCGCACGAATACAGTCTTATATTCCATATTCAGAGGGCATTGAGTTTAATAAATTGGAGATGTGCATTTAATACTCCCAAAACAATAGTGCGAGATAATAGCCTAACAGACATACCAAATGGGGGGATATTTCGGCTTTATGAAGTGCGGATTTCTTATAGACATGGATGGTGTGGTATATCGAGGCGATAAACTGATCCCAGGCGCTGATCGGTTTATCAATGAACTTATCCAGAAAGATATACCGTTTACGTTCCTGACCAATAACAGTCAGCGCACCAGGCGTGACGTTGCCATGCGCCTGTTAAGAATGGGAATCAATGTGCAGGAAAGCCATATCTATACATGCGCAATGGCAACCGCACGGTTTCTTGCGCAGCAAAAACCTAACGGCACTGCGTTTGTTATCGGAGAAGGCGGACTGCTCTACTCGCTTCACTGCAGCGGCTACGCGATAGTCGATCACGACCCGGACTATGTGGTCGTGGGAGAAGGGCGCACGTATAACTGTGAGATGATAGAAAAAGCAGTGCAAATGATAACAAAAGGCGCAAAGCTCATATCCACAAACCCCGATCCGAACTGCCCAACACCATCGGGAATAAGGCCGGGCTGCGGCGCAATCGTCTCAATACTGGAAATGGCCACAGGCAAGAAGGCTTTCAGTCCTGGCAAACCAAGCCCCGTTATGCTGCGTGCCGCACGCAAAGAACTGGGACTGACGACCAATCAAACTATTGTGATTGGTGACACCATGGAAACGGATATCCTGGGCGGAGTGCAGATGGGTTACAAGACCATCCTTGTGCTATCGGGTGGAGCGAAAATAGAAGACCTGGAAAACTACGCGTATAAGCCGGATATGATAATTGATTCGGTGGCTGATCTGCTCGATTCGGAACTTTTGAATGAATACGCTGAAGCTGAACTTGCACAGGTTTGATTCATTACAACTAAAAATCCCTCCAGGTAGGATACCTGGAGGGATGGAGATTACTCAATATCAATTATCAAATACTACATTCCATAGTCGCCCATTCCGGGAGCGCCGCCCGGCATAGGAGGCTGCTTAGGCTCAGGCTTCTCGGCAATCAAGCTCTCTGTGGTGAGTATCAGAGAACCGATGCTGGATGCATTCTGCAGAGCGGAGCGGGTGACCTTGACCGGGTCCACGACTCCGGCTTTGACCATGTCCTCATACTTTTCGGTGGCGGCATTGAAGCCGACGCCCTTCTTTTCGCCCTTGATCTTCTCGACCACAACACTGCCCTCATAGCCGGCATTCTCGGCTATCTGGCGAAGCGGCTCTTCCAAAGCTCTGCGGACGATGGCGACACCGACTTTCTCATCATCATTGGCACCGATTTTCTCAAGCGAAGGAATGATGTTTACAAACGTTACACCGCCGCCAGGAACAATGCCTTCCTCGACTGCTGCGCGAGTGGCTGAAAGAGCATCCTCAAAACGATGCTTCTTCTCTTTAAGCTCGGTCTCGGTGGCAGCTCCAACCTTGATCACTGCTACACCGCCGGAGAGCTTGGCAAGCCTCTCCTGCAGCTTTTCACGGTCGTAGTTGGAGTCGGTGGTCTCGATCTGCTTCCTGATCTGAGCAATACGACCCTGGACGGCTTCCGCGGAACCTTTGCCCTCGATGATCGTGGTATTCTCCTTGGTCACGACAATCTTCGCGGCCTGGCCGAGCATAGACGCATCGACATTCTCCAACTTGATTCCCAAATCCTCAGATATGAACTGCCCGCCGGTGAGCACTGCTATGTCTTCGAGCATGGCCTTGCGCCTGTCGCCGAAGCCGGGAGCCTTCACCGCCACAACCTGCAGTGTTCCTCTGAGTTTATTTACGACCAGAGTCGCCAGTGCGTCGCCGTCAACGTCCTCGGCAATAATTACGATGGGCTTTCTTGTCTGAGCGATCTTCTCCAATAGTGGGATCAGGTCGGCTGCGGCTGAAATTTTCTTCTCGTGGATGAGGATGATCGGGTTCTCCAGAACCGCTTCCATCCTCTCGCCGTCGGTGACCATATAAGGCGAAATGTAGCCTTTGTCGAACTGCATTCCCTCGACAAGTTCGATGGCCGTATCGGTGCCCTTGGACTCCTCGATTGTGATGACGCCGTCTTTTCCGACATTCTCGATGGCCTCGGCGATCAGTTTGCCGATCTCGGGGTCATTCCCCGAAATCGAGGCAACCTGCTCGACCTCTTCCTTGCCCGCAACCGGAATAGAGAGCTTCTTTATCTCTTCGACTGCCTTCTCGACTGCAAGCTCGATGCCGCGCTTGACGGCAATCGGATTGCCGCCAGCCGCCACATAGCGCAGGCCTTCGCGGACTATGCTCTCGGCAAGCACTGTCGCTGTGGTGGTTCCGTCACCGGCAACGTCGTTGGTCTTGGAAGCTACTTCGCGAACAAGCTGAGCGCCCATGTTCTCATACGGGTCCTCAAGCTCGACTTCCTTGGCAACGGTAACGCCGTCCTTTGTTATAGTAGGGCTGCCCCACTTCTTGTCTAATACAACATTGCGTCCCTTGGGACCAAGGGTTACCTTTACAGCTGAGGCAACCGTGGTCGCACCGCGCTCGAGCGCCCGGCGGGCCTCTTCATCGAATTTTATAATCTTTGCTGACATAAATATCTCCTGATTTAGAAGTTAGAGGTTAGAAGCAAGAGGCTAGAAAGCCTCTACTCCTTTATTGCATAGATTGAATCCTGATCGAGAATCACATATTCCTTGCCCGAAACTGTGACCTCGGTGCCGCCGTATTTGGCATAGATGACTTTATCGCCGACTTTGACGTTCATCGCGCCGCGAGAACCGTCATCGAGCACCTTACCCGGTCCGACTGCGATTACTACGCCTTCCTGCGGCTTTTTCTTTGCTGTGTCCGGAAGGATTATCCCACCGGCACTCTTTTCCTCTTCCTCCAGCGGTTCAACTACCACTTTGTCTGCGAGAGGTTTGATCATAATTATATTTCACCTCCATGAGAGATTTAGTAATATACTTTTTAGCACTCCGGGTCGTTGAGTGCTAAAACATTGTAGTAAATCACGAATTTATTTGTCAAGCAAAACTGTTCAGTTTAGCGGGAATAAATAAGGCTCGGCAGGAGCCTCGGCCTCCCGGTATGCCTGTCATTGGAAGAAAAAACTTACATAGAACCGAAAATTAGCACGAATTCCCGGATAACTGAACTCTTTCTGTCAAGCACATTCAGGACAAAACTGCGGAATTGAAAAAGCTGCCGAACCTTTTTCTGAAAAAAAAGCATCATGCTTTATGTAAAAACAATGCCTGACTCTACATTGCATATGGACCAAATGCCTGGCCGATGCATTTATATAATTGAGAAACCCTTATTGGTGGTGAGTATGTTTTGCAGTTTCAGATATGTAGGATTCGTTGTGTTGTTGATTGCGTCGGCAGCGGTTGCTGTTGCGGACGCACCATCACAAGTAACGCTGAATGCAGTGAAAGTGGAGGATGCGCCTAAGATCGACGGCGCTCTCGACGACAAGTGCTGGATTGATGCACCGGAATGCACCGGCTTTTATGATTCGAGAGACCGAACGATATGCATAAGACAGACAATAGCCAAAATATGCTATGATGAGAACAATATCTATGTGGCGTTTCATGCACTGCACCCGCATCCGGATCAAATTCGCGCCGAAGAAAAGAAGAGAAACGGCGACGGCTATGATAATGACGATTATGTCGGGATCGATATCGACTCTAAGCACCAGCACCGGTATATTTCCTGGTTCGATGTAAATCCGATCGGCACGCAGGCCGAGTCACTGGAATGCAGTTCGACAACTAATATAGCATTCAAGGGTGATTGGCTGGGTGCGGCAAAGATCGTTGATGACGGCTATACAGTCGAAATGGCGATTCCATTCGCTCTGCTGCCATATGACAAAAAGCAAGATACATTCGGCATATCGTTTGTCAGAAACATACCCGAAGAAGACGCATGGTCGGAGTGGCCTGACCTGAATGGCAGGTCCGACAAGGCTTTTTATGCACACTGGCAGAAAATAGAACTGCCCAGGTTCGAGCAAAAACCCAAGATACTCGGTTATATGCTAAACGCCTCCGGTAACGACCAGACAGGAGGCACAAGCCAGGGATTGGACATAAAATATCCATTCTCGACAAGCTCCATGGCGATCGCCTCGATCAATCCTGATTTCAATTCGATAGAGCAGGATGTGGAGTCGATAGACTTCTCATATGAAGAAAAGTATCTATCCGACAGCAGGCCATTCTTTCAGGAGTGGCCGCTGGAAATCAACAGCAGGGTCTTCTATTCGCGTCGAATAACCGACTTCGATACAGGGATCAAATTCGTCGGCACGGATGGACCAAACGGGTATGGAGTGCTGAGCACCAGAGCATCGGGAGAAGATTGCACGCTGGCAAGCGTCCGCCGCCATTTCGGCAATCGCTCCGGCTTCAAAATCAATGTGGCAGACCATAATGCCACAGGCCATCGCAACACAGTCACTTATTTTAATCCCTGGTATGGTTGGCTGATCGGACAGCGATCTTATGGAATATCGGCTGCACTCTTGCAAAGCAGCACAACCGGCATGTCAAACGGACGTCTGGCATCCGTCCACTGTGACACCTGGGCTGAAGACGGTAAAATCGGCGGCTACTTTGAAATAGTGCGTGCCGACAGTGCATTCAACAGTGAACTCGGCTATTCCCCGGACTCGGGCAGGCACGGAATGTCGGGCGAGATATATCGAGAAAAGCATTATCAATCCAGCGACCTCAATTGCATTGCAACGTGGATCGATGCCTCTACAAGTGACTATAACACGGGCGAACTATATGAACGAAACCTGTCGGCCCACACGTGGCTGGGCTATCTGGACGGGCGTAACGTCGAAACAGGCATACTCTGGCAAAAGCATGAGCAGTATAGCGCAACATTGCCGTATGTCTATCTGAGCTGGAATACAAACAAGATTAATCGTGATGGAGAAACAGGCGCCACATGGGGACATCAGGCAGGTGGAAAATATCTGTTGACATGGATCGACCAAAAAGTGCGGATCAGCAAAAAGACAACCGTCGGACTGCATGCCGAGCGGGAATATATCGGATATCCAAGCCCGTATGCCGACACCGGCAGGCAGGTCTGGGTGACGCTCAACTATGACCTCACCAACGAACGAAGTGTTGGAGGCAGGGTTGTCAGACAGGATGGCGACAGCAATGTATTCTTCATGTATCGTCAGCAGGTGCGCGAGGGATCGGATATCTATTTCATCTATGGCGACCCCAACGCCGATGACACACAGAATAAGATGACATTCAAAGTGGTGAGATCACTCTAGGATCGGGCTTTCTGATATACTATACCTGCTATGACATACGATGGGTTTACTCTTGCGGCGGTGATCTCTGAACTCAACTACCGCATCAAAGGCGGTAAGATTCAGAAGATCCGCCAGCACAACGACACTGACTTGACACTGGAGATTAGAGCGCCGGGCTTTACATATATGCTCTTCTTTTCGGTAGATGCGCGGTTTGCGCGCGTCTACCTCACCTCGTCCCTGCAGGCTGTCCCGCAGACACCACCCAACTTCTGCATGCTGGCGCGCAAACACGTTCAGGGCACATACATCGAAGAGATCGAACAAGTGGGTATGGACCGGATCATGAAAATGCACCTGGGCTACCCGGACGGCACACGCATTACACTGATCCATGAGATCATGGGCAAGCACAGCAACCTCATCCTGGTTGACAGCGAGGGGAAAATTCTGGGCGCTGCAAAAAACATCGGCTCAAGCCTGAGCAAATACAGGCAGGTTTTGCCTGGGCGCGAATACAAATCACCGCCGGGTGATGAGAAGATGGATATGCGCAATATGGATGCGCAGGCATTCGATATTCTCTGGAACTCGCCCGCGAGGCAGGGCTCAGAGCAGGATGCAGTCAAAAAATGGCTGATGAGCACATTCAGTGGATTCGGACCATTCCTGGCGGATGAGATCATTCTCAGGTCGTCTGATGACGATATCGTATCTGTCGATATACTCAGAGACGAAGTGCTGCAGTTGGGAGAGATGGTCAAAAAGGCAGCATATGAGACCGTGCTCATAACGGATGAGGCAGGGCACGGTGTAATGGTCTACCCGATGCCCAGTGTGCAATATCCAATAGGGCAGCAGCACCCGCGAAGCTCCATAAATGAGGCTCTCGATGTGCTATTCAAGTCACTGGTGACGCGCACTGCCCTCGATGAGGAACGCACACAGACCCTGACAGCTATCCGTCGAGCCATTTCATCGCGCAGGCAAACACTGAAATCTATCGAGAGGACAGTCGCTGAGTCGGAAAATGCCGATAAATACAAACAGACCGGTGAACTGATACTTGGTAGTCTGCACGCAATAGAGAAAGGCGCAAAGTATGTAGTCCTTACCAACTACTTTGACTCGGAGATGCCCGAGGTCACAATAGAGTTGGACGAAAAGCTCAACGCCCAACAGAACGCTGAGCGCTATTTCAAGCGATATCAGAAGGCGCGCGATGCCGTTCACACAGCCCAGTCTCGCAGAGAGATAACACTTCATGCTCTAGAAAAACTTGAGTCTGCGCGCAGTGATGCCGAGGCGGCAAATAGTGTCGATTTTCTGAAAAACATTCGCAAGGCTCTCATTGAGCAGGACCTGCTTCGCTCGGATGTGCAGCAGGAAAGACCATCTGAGGAGTTCGGTGGGCAGAAGATTCGGCGATTTATGACAGCTGAGGGCTGGGAAATACTCTACGGCGAAAATGCAAAGGCAAACGACTATCTGACTCAACGAGTAGCTCGGCCAAACGACATCTGGCTGCATGCTAGATCGATTACCGGAGCGCATGTTGTAATAAGAACGGCAGGCCACACTGGAGGCCTGCCGCGAAATGTCCTTATTCAAGCCGCTAAAATTGCTGCGCAAAACTCGGACGCAAAGCATTCGTCCCTGGTGCCTATCGACCACACCACTCGCAAATATGTTCGCAAGCCGCGCGGTTCAGCGCCAGGATTTGTGATCTATAGAAATGAAAAGACCATAGACATCAACCCAAAAGCATAAACACTGTCATTTCGAGTTATAATCTGCTTTTTTCGACGTCAGGTTCACAGCAGATTTCTTGTATTATTGCCTTGCCTGTCAGATAATGGTGGATAATAGGACGCTATGATCCACCTGGTAGAGTAGACGAGCAGATTCGAGTGCCTTGAGCACGTTAGCGAGATGGTTTCCTCTACCTTGTATGACTAAAAAGAG